>DATKMG010000329.1:0-6486 GCA_035541995.1 Terriglobia bacterium | reverse complement strand
TGTTGAGTTCGGACAAGCAGATGCATTTGGACACCGCAAGCTTGGTGGTATCGGGGCAATCACCGGAGAGGCGCTGAAGACTCTTACGGGTCAAAACATCATTTACCAGCAGCTTTCTTACTTGATGCGCAGCGGAGCTCCGGATTCTCTGGACTTGATGATCTCACTCAATTATGCCAATATGGCCATGTCTCTCATCCTCCAGAAGAAATTCGGGAAGTTGGTTGCCATGCGGGAGGGAAGATACACGAATGTGCCAATAAGTACGATTACCGAAGGCTTAAAGCGAGTTGACGTGGATCAGCTCTATGATCGGGAGGAATACAGGCCGAAGATCCGAAACGTGGAAGGCAAGCCAATGTTCCTGTACTAATGCCGACTTCATCAGCTTGCGCGTTTTTCTTATTTCTTGCATCTTCAACGTGTCTCCATTTGCCAAGTTGGTATGATGTCTAACTAGGTGAGCTGTTGCTGATTTCTTTCTAGTTTTTTGGGGAGGTACAGAACCCTAAACTCACCTCGCGTGTTCGAAACAGGCAGAAAACGCACTCCCTCGGAAAATATCCTGTCGACTTCAATACGGATTCTTTTGCAATTGGCAGGCAAGAGAGTTATTATCTAAGTTAACAAGGGTTGGAAAGATTCCCACAGTAAAGAAGATAAGGAGGTGGCCCATGTGTGGAAAGACCATGATGACATGGTGGGTAGCATTGGGGTTGACCTCATTCTGCTGGGCTCAGACTCAGGATGTTTCCCAGCATTTCATCTCAGCCCGCTCAGGAATGGTTAACTATGTGGACGGAAACCCCCGAGTGTCGCGAGGGCTGAAAGACGGAAGGCCCTTGTTAGTCAGGGATCAACTGCGTGCCGGTGAACGCGTGCAAGTGGGCGACTCTGAGCGGTTGGAGCTTCTTCTCAATCCGGGAAGCTATTTGCGGGTTGCCGGAAGGGCAGAGCTAGAGATATCCAGGACTTCCTTCGATGACATGCGGTTCGGCATTTCGCGGGGAATCGCAATCGTTGAAGCCGGTGTTTTCAACAAGAAAGTCCACTCGCTCCAAATGACTACACCTGCAGGTAATGTCAGTATTCTTGAAGGCGGGCTCTATCGATTTGATGTCAATTCACCTCAAGAGGTACTGGTTTCCGTCGTAAAGGGACAGGCCAAGTGGCTCAGAGATGGGAAGGAAGTTGCCACTTTGAAGTCCGGGAAGAGATTCAATCTGGCTGCGTCTTCCGAGAAGAATCTCCATTATGCCAAGCTGGACAAGAGCCAGATGGACGATTTTGATCTTTGGAGCAAGCGGCGAGCGGAATTTCTAGTGGCAGCTAATGCCAAGATGTCCTATTGGGGGAGGGAAACGGCCTACATGGCCTACCTGGATAATGGATACGGATATGGATATGGATATGGGTACCGTTCCTTGGGCGGCTGGGCCTATAATCCCTTCTACAACTGCTTTACTTTCGTGCCGTTCGATAGCGTGTTTATGTCGCCTTACGGGTTCGCATATCGGAATTTCTTCCCGGTGTATGGTGGCTATTATTACGGGGGATATTCCGGAGGTGGGGGTTCGGGTGGGAGCAATAGTGGAACGAATAGCAATGTTCCACACAGCACATCAGTCCAGACCCGCAGCGCGGTTTCGTCGGCACCCTCAGCTCCTAGCTCGCGGATGGACTCAGGACGGAGTGACAGCAGCAGCCGCTCCAGTGCCCAGGGCCAGATGCACCGCTGATTGAGGCTTCATGGTAAGTAGCCTCTTGGTTTAGGGGTTATATATACTGAGATTGAAACGAGGCGAAGCATCCTGTTCAGAGGGTGTTTCGCCTTTTTCGTTTCTGGATGCCACCTTTTGCAATTTCAGTCCCGCAGCAGTTTAGTCGTGCTATGGAGGTTTTCTCCGTCGTAATTCCATTACAAGACGAGTCTCTGAACCAGACTCAATTGACGCCACCTGACAGGAATCATTATACTGGCGGGGTTTTTATCACGATCCGAAGGAAGACGCACGTATGAACACAGAGATCATTGGAATTGGACTATCGGTTGTGGACCACCTGATGCTTGTGCCCGAGTTTCCTTGCTGCGAAGGAACCATCGTGAGTTCGCAATATAAGGTCCAGGGCGGCGGGATGGTTTCCACTGCACTAGTTGCAGCCCAAAAGCTTGGCGCAATCACTGAATTCTGGGGACGTATTGGAGACGATGAGGCAGGACAATTCCTGCTCAAGGAACTGAGAGGCTTTGGAGTAAACCTGTCTCAAGTTCACATAGTACCGGGCGGGAGAACTGGAATCTGCTATGTATTGGTTAAGGCGGGAACCGGAGAACGGTCGTTCATTGTCTCGCCGCAACGGAATCTATTTGTAGACCTGAGTACCATGCATCTGGAGCGGATCAAGAGGGCCAAGATTGTTTTGATCGATTCCACTTGGTTGGAGGCTGCCCAGCAGGCCGCGCATGTTGCCCGCGCCCATGGCATCCCGGTGGTGGCCGATGTTCATGACCACAGCCAGCCCAGCCTGGAGGTGCTGAGTTTGGCTGACTACGCTATTATTCCGCGGCAGCTGGCTGACGTGTTGGCGCCAAAGGGCGACTACAGTTCCGCCTTGAAGGAGCTTAAATCCCGGAACGTCAAGTACCCGATCGTCACCTTGGGTGGACAAGGATGTACGTACCTCTATCGTGGCAAGATCTTCAAACAGCCCGCATTTCAGGTCGAGGCAATCGATGCGACTGGGGCGGGGGATGCATTTCACGGGGCCTTTTGCTATGCATTGCTCCGCGGGCTGGCACTGCCGGAGTCAGTAGCTTTTGCTTCGGCAGTGGCAGCTCTGACCTGTACTAAGCTGGGAGGAAGAAGTGGGATCCCAACTTACGATCAGACTCTCCAATTCATGAGAGAGCAAGGAAAGAAGAGCTAATCTCCGCTCACCAATTCGTGTAGGATCCATCCGGGCGATGGAAAGTGGGAATCGGCGCGGCGTGCTCGGTAATCTCGGCCACCAGACTGGCCTGTTTGGGATCAAATTCTACCCCCAGGCCGGGGCGCTCATTGGGCCAGAGCTTTCCTTTCCGAAAATCGAAGTGAACCGGAAGATGGGCCTCCGTACGTGGGCCAGAACCAAGCATCTCCATCAGGACCGGTCCTGAGAAAGTCGCGCAAAAATGGACTAACGCTGCCGTGGCCACCGGGCCTGTAAAATGCGGGATGAGTCCCACGTAGTGAGTCTCGCAGAGGGCAGCGATTTTCATGAACTCGGTAATTCCACCCGGGTTAGGCAAAGTGACCCGCGAAAAGTCAATCAGATGCTGCTCCACCAGTTCATTGATGTCCCACCGATCTCCGAATTGCTCTCCCACCGCAATGGGTACTTTCACCTGTTGGCGGAGGACTTTGTAAACCGAGGGGTTCTCGGAACGCACCAGGTCTTCCGCAAAGTAAGGTTCCAGGTCCTCAATCAGAGAACTCAAACGGATTGCGTCAGGCAGATCCAGGCGGGTGTGGTAATCAATGGCCCAACCACCCTGTGAACCCACTCCCTCGCGGATCAGCTTGCAGTTCTCGTAAGTCTGCCGAACCATTTTCTTGACGTCGAAGGCCTCTCCTTTGGCGGGATCTGCTACTGCGGTCCGGTAGACACGGAAGCCCTCTTCCATACAAGCACGAGCCGTATCCTGGGGGTTGCCCTTCCAGGGAAAGCCGGTCGAATAGCACTCAATGTGGTCCCTCGCCAGCCCACCGAGCATTTCGTAGACGGGCAAGTTGAGTGCCTTTCCTTTCAAATCCCACAACGCCAAATCCAGAGCTCCCAGCGCATGCAGCCTTTCACGACCGGCCGGATAGAAATAGCCCCGGTACATCAATTGCCAGAGATGCTCAATCCGTCGCGGATCTTCACCAATTAACAGGGCACCGAGTTGTTCGATGGAGGATTTCGTGCCACCCTCCCCGACTCCGGTAAGTCCCTGGTCAGTCTCAACCACGACAACGGCATTACTCTGGTTAGTCGTGGGGTTGAGACTTGGCGGAAGGTAATAGCGAAGGCGGGTGATCTTCATCCTCGGTATCGATGCCTGCAATTTTGAATTAAAGTGGGCGTGTCCCCATAGAAACCCGGCAGATAGCAGGGTCAATCGCGTAAAACTCCGACGGTTCATGCAAGGTCCTCCAGTCTGGATTTCCTGGCCTCAAGAAACTCGGCGAGTCGGGATAGTGCAGGTTCCAGAACGCTTCGATCCGCAGCATAGCAGATTCTGACCGACCCTTCACCCCCCGCTCCAAATGCCACCCCAGGGGCAAGGCTGACCCGTTTTTCACGCAAGAGCGACTCGCAGAAGGAAAAGGAATCCGCCAGGCCTTGGATTCTCGGGAAGAGGTAGAAGGCCCCCTCAGGTTCAGGAAGTTCAATGGCCTTAATCGATGAAAGTGACTGCCGGCAGAATTCCAGTTGAACCCTGTACCTCTGGAGCATAGAGAAGATTTCCGGCTCGCCTTTCAGTAATGCGGCCTCGCCGGCTTTCTGTGCCATCGATGGAGCGTGTGACACAACAAATTCGTTCAACTGCGTGGCCTTTCGGGCCGCATCTTTCCTTCCTACCAGCCAACCCAGTCGCCATCCGGTCATGCAGTAACTTTTCGAGAAAGACTGGACTACCAGCACCGCATCATCACGGGAGCATTTACGAAGGATAGACGGAGCGACCGATGCCCTGTAGCAAATACGTTCGTAGACTTCGTCGGCCAACAACCAAAGCCGATGTCGCCGGGCAAAGTCAAGGAGTCTTTCCTGATCATCCGGGGTCGCTACCCATCCCAACGGGTTGGAGGGTGAAGTGTAGACCAGGAGCTTCGCTTTATCCGTGACCGTTGATTCTAGAGCATCGTAATCAATCACGTAATGCTTCCCGGCCAGAAGCAGGGGAATTTCCCGAGGTTCCGCAGAACACATACGAACAATAGCAGAGCCATTAGGCCAGGCTGGGGTGAGGACCAAGGCCTCGTCCCCGGGGTTGAGGGCAAGTCGAATGGCCAGATGTAAAGCCTGAACACCAGAAGCTGTTACTACGATCTCAGAAGTGGGATCTAGAGTGACTCTATGAAGGTCCAGGTATTTTCTGGCCAGTGCCTTCCTGAGGCTGAGCAGCCCAGCATTTTCCGTATAGAAGGTATATCCGTCGTCCAGTGCTTGCTTGGCGGCTTCTTTGATAAACTCCGGGGTTGGAAGATTGGACTCCCCGAAATGGAGCCTCAGCACATCGGGTAGAGCAAGGGCAAGATCCGCCAGTTCCCGGATTCGAGAGGGTGGAACGCCCTGAACGCTGGATGCCAGAGGGATACGCACAGAAAGGCAAGCCCAAAAGACTTTGGAATCGGTGACGGTTTGAATTCAACGGAACCAGCCCGGCAAAGCTCCTTGCCGGATAGCATCATCAATCAGATTATTCTTTTCCTGCTGACGCCGCTGGTTCAACTCTTTGATTTGTATATCGATGTCGACCACTCGAGGAGGAAGTCCAATCGCCGTCGAATTGACAGACGGGTTGGCCTCGCCCTCACGGGGGGACCGACGATTAAGTAATTGGAATCGTTCTTCGTTGAGTGGGGAAATCAATTCATCATATCGCTTGTCAATCTGCGTTAGTTGTTCCTGCCAGTATTTCTGGTCTTTCACCTTGGCTTGTTGCGGTCTGCCTGTCTCAGCCGCAGGCTGCAATGCCAGCTGAGAATTTTCCCAAGAGGCAGGGTTGCCGCTTTTGCGCAATTCATCCCGGAGCCCGTCCAACTCAGATTCCACCCCAACAATTTCAGAGTTGTTCTTGGCAATATCGTCCTGAGTTTGTGCGATCAACGGCATGTACAAGTGCTCCCTATCGTAGACATCCGATTGATTCATAAGCTTGAGGTTGTAATCATTGAGTTTGGCCTGCAACGCTTGCTGCCGGTTCTTGGCCGTCTGTAATTTGGCCTTGGCCTCAATGAAGCGCTTACTCCAATACTTCTCTGACGATGGGTCTTCCGGCTCACCTTTAGTATCGGGCTTGTCGACCTTCGCGGTTGCAGCCGGACTCGCCTCTACGGATCCGCCAGCAGGAGCCACCGGCGTGGCTTCGGGAGTTGAGAAGTGTCCGTACTTCTCAAGGTCATCATTGGTATAGACCTTTACCGGGGTTTTCAGTCTCTCCCGATTTTCCTTTTCCTTCCGGGCAATGTCCGCAAGATTTTGGGAATGAATGATGCCCGGCAAAACAAAAATGACCAGAAATGATAAAAGAAGACTTTTCCTCATGTTCCCCCCTCGGAAATGAAACCCGCTCTAGCCAGCCAGTTCCTCCAGTTTTCGCATGCCCTCGGCCTTGCCCAGAGCGATTAAGAAATCACCAGACTCAATGACCGAGTCCGGGTTCGGGTTGAACTGCATGACGCCGTTCTTTCTTCTCATAGCCAGGATGATTATACCAAGGTTTTGGCGGATCTCCGA
>DATKMG010000328.1:0-10339 GCA_035541995.1 Terriglobia bacterium | reverse complement strand
TAGGTGTATCTTTACACGGGCTGTGACCTCCTCTCCTTGAAATGGTTTGGTAATATAGTCTACTGCACCGGCGGCAAAGGCCTTCACTTTCTCCGTCGCCTCATCGAGCACAGTGAGGAAGATAATCGGGATATCGGAAGTTCGTTCGTCATCTTTGAGGACTCGACAGACCTCGTACCCGTCCATGTCCGGCATTTTGATGTCCAGGAGTATTAGGTCAGGTGGAATGGAACGAGCCGCCATTAAGGCGATTTCACCACTGGGCGCTGGACGGACGTTATATCCGTACTCGCTGAGCATCGAAACCAGAACGTCAAGGTTCTCCATCGTGTCATCAACCACGAGAATGTCAGCCACGGACTCTTGGTTTTTCAATTTGGCTGCCTCCATTCCTCCGTAAGAGCTACAATCTCGTCGAAGCGGTAGCGCTTGAGCAATCGCGAGAGCGCACGAGCCAATGCTTCATCACGCACACGGATGTCTTCTACCAAGGCGGATGTCTCTCTGAGATGCGCTGCTGCTGCCGAATGATTCAATTGGCTGAGCCACTCAGTCGGAAGAGCTGCCAGGTGTTCTCGTATCCTTGCGTACTCGAGTTCCTGCGATTCGTCCCTTACTTCAGCGGATTGCTCCGCGAAATTGAAACGAACGCCGAGGTGCTGCTCAAGCTTCTTGACGATGTCGCGCAAACGAATGGGTTTACTGACAAAGTCATCACACCCCGCGCTCATGACCAAATCCTTTTCGTGTGCAAAGACGCTGGCGGTGACCGCAATGATCTTTATCTCCTGACCTTTTTCGGCGGCTTTGATCCTACGAGCCGCCTCGAACCCGTCCATTACCGGCATACGCATGTCCATGAAGACCAGGTGGGGGTGCCAGTCTTGACTGATCTCAAGGCCATCCTGCCCATTTACGGCTTCCCGAACCTGGAATCCCAACGTTTCTAGAAACTCCATCAACACGGTACGGTTCTCCGGATTGTCCTCCACGACGAGGACTCGATACATGGGCTGCCCAGGAGCCAGGCCGATAATGTCGTTGACACTATCGACAGCGGACTGGTCTACTTCGATTGCCGGTTCAATCTCCACATAAAAAGAGAAGATCGAGCCCTTGTCCATTTCACTGGAGACGCTGATCTCGCCTCCCATCAACTGTACATACTGGCGGCTTATTGGTAACCCCAATCCTGTGCCTTCCCCCGACTTCCGTCCGCTCCCCGTCTGTACAAAAGGATTAAAAATGTGCTCAATTTCGGATGCGGGAATTCCTGGTCCACTATCTGCGACCTCAAAACGCAGCAACCCTTTAGCACTTCTATTCTCCTGAGGATCCTCATAGCCTACATTCAAGAACACTCTTCCCTTTTCGGTGAACTTGACAGCGTTGCCCAAAAGGTTGACCAGTACTTGCGTCAATTTGCCCTGGTCTGTCTTCACATATCGGGGCAAATTTGCGTCACGTTTAATCTGCAGTAACAAGTTCTTGGCATCCGCATGCACCCTAATCATTGAATCAATGCCATCAAGTGTCCCATAAAGATCAAAGGGGACCACTTCAAGTTCTACTCGACCTGCCTCGATCTTGGACATAATGAGCACATCGTTGATAAGATCCAACAGGTGCTCGCCACTACGAGCAATCACGTTCAAATTTCCTCGCTGGGTAGATGTAGCGTTGGGATCACGTTTCATCAATTGGGCAAAGCCGAGAATGGCGTTCAAGGGGGTCCGGAGTTCATGGCTCATGTTTGCCAGAAAGGTGCTCTTCGCCTGATTTGCGGATTCGGCAGCTTCTTTTGCTCGCGCCAATTCTTCAGTTCGTTCGGCTACCCGTTTTTCCAGAGTGATGCTTTGCTCAAAAGCCGACCGTTCCTTGTCTTGCGAGGCTTTCAGGGCCGCAGACTGTGCTTCTTCTTTCTCTTTCTTGAGAATGTTGACACGGTCGGCCAGCGCGAACGACATAAACAGTAAAAACAGCACTGACCCAATCCGTTGGACATGTTCCGTGAATGCAGTGCTTGGAATAACGCCGAATCTCACCATCGCCAAGGTGACTATTCCGATCACGCAGGGCACTGCCGCCAGCACGAAATAACGGGCAGCTCGATTCTTTTGTTTCAAGGCAAGAAATCCCGCTATAATCCCCACTGCGCACACTACTATCCCGAATCCCATCAGTGGCCCCACTATAACGCGATAATCAACAATCGGAATTAGAATTGTCAGGAATCCGGACAGGACAAGCAATAGGTTCATAAACTTATGCAGGCCCGGAAAATTACGCCTCGTTTCGAGAAAAGCGCCGACAAACTTTAGCCATGCAGCAGTCATGATTGCTAGAGAATACAGCTCGATGGAACGGCCGAGCCATACCCGATTGGGCCAGAGGTACTGATACGCCACTCCTTCAAACAGCAATTGATGAAATAAGAAAGTGATTATCAATATTACGTAATAGAAATAGCTTTTGTCGCGCAATGAAAGCATGAGAAAGAGATTGTAAAACGCCATTATGATCAAAATGCCATAAAAGATTCCCAATTTAAGCGATTCAGCCTCACTTGCCTGGGCGAATGCGTCGACAGACCATAAAATGAGGGGCAAAGTCATGTCCGCTTGACTTTCAAAGCGGAGGTAAATTGCCGTTTCGCTTGCAGGAGCGAGGGGGAGTCGGAAAACGAATGTGCGATACGGGACATCTCTGGTGTTCAACGGCAAAGCGGTCCCGGTTTTTTTGACTTCAAAACCCGCACCCTGAGCCCGTGGTAGATAAAGATCTACATGTTGCAGTAGTGCGTAAGCCACCTCCAAAATCCATTTCGTTGACGGGCCCGCCTCGTTCCTGACCCGAAAGCGGACCCAGTAGGCTGAGGCAGTGTGGCCGAAAATGGGGACTGCAACCTGACCGGGCACAAATCTCCCATCAAGTTCTGCCGAAACGACCTGTTCAATGGTCAATCTTGTAGTGGGATCCTCCAAAATGTCTAGGTACAAACCCAGCGGGTATTTTCCAACTTCTTCAGTGAGAACCACCGTCCTTGCGGGTTGAGTTGGGGCGGTGTCTTGGGCATGGCTATTTACTGATGCCACAATGGTGAATAAGAGAGCCATTATCAGGAATCGGGAAATCGCTTTCATTGGTTCACAAGTATCTGGAGTGCTCGGCTGTTCCACGGTCCTGAAACTTGCAGCAAGGGCCTGGCGGCCCCCTTTCTAGCGAAACGAGTGATTGGGATTGAGCGATCTTGAACAAGCTTAGCAGAGCCACTTCTCAGTTCTGTGCCAAACTTGTGGACAGTCTCGCTCTTATTTAATCATACTTAGATTATTCCCGAACGTCAATTTTGCTATGGAAAGTCGGGCTCTTCCCCATATGCGGCCGGCAGTGATGATTCATGAAGCAGGGCCAAGCTACATCGTGCGAGCATGTGAGCACGTGGCCTTTCACATCCAGCCCTGAGAGATATAGGAAACAGCGATTACATCTTTCCTCAGGCCGCACATAAAGAGGCCGTCTGCGTATACGCGCCTCAGCCTGTCTGCCGGAAGATAAGAGAACAAGGCAGAAGCCATACTCACATCGTGCCTCATCCAAGCTCCCCCGGAAGATTTTCTCTCTGACACAGGAGGACAACAGACTATGCCTCCAGCTGAACGTGTGGTACAAAATCCGGAAGCAGGTCAATGCTGCAGCAATGATCAAGAAGAGGTCGGAGGAGAAGAGCATGAAGGTGGTCGGATTCAATGGAAGCCCACGGAAGGATGGAAACACCGCTGCATTGATCCAGAAAGTCTTTCGTGAAATGGAGAATGAGGGGATAGAAACGGAGTTTGTTCAGCTCTCCCACAAGAGCATTCATGGCTGTGCATCGTGTTACCAATGTCTCGAGAAGAAGAATGAGCGATGTGCCGTGCAAGATGACGCGGCAAACGAGTATATCGAAAAGATCACTCGTGCACAGGGTGTTGTCTTGGGATCTCCTGTGTATTTTATGGATGTCACACCTGAGATGAAAGCGTTGATCGATCGGGTGGGTTTTGTTTCCAGATCGAACGGGGGGATGTTCAGGAACAAGGTGGGCTGCTTGGTGGCCGCGGCGCGGCGTACTGGTGCCGTGCACACTTTGGACACCATGAGTCATTTCTTCCTGAGTATGGAGATGATCATTGTCGGCCGTGCGATCGGTATAGGCCGGGACAGAGGTGATGTGGAGAAGGATGAGGAAGGCATGATGCTGGCAGAGTCTCTGGGGAAAAGGATGGCATGGGTGTTAAAGAGGATTTGCTCGTGAGATATTCCCTAGCAGAGACGCAGAGATCATTCAGATTTGGTGTCTGACAATGGGGCGAAGAACCACATTGACGTCGAGATTTTTGCGGTCACTCATTCCTGAAAGAATACCCTGGTTTGCTGCCCGCCTATACGACCAAATGGCTCACGGAGCCATTGAGACCTACTACAAGGAAGTGGCGGGGTCTGTCACAGCCCACTTAAGTCAGGGTTTGGTCTTGGATGTTGGTACTGGTCCTGGATATCTCTCCATCGAGATCGCCAAGCAGGCACCCCGGATCGCAGTCGTCGGAATCGACTCGTCGAAAGCGTTGGTGCGTATAGCTCAACAAAATGCAGAGATGGAGGGTATGTCAGATCGAGTCCGATTCCTGAAGTGCGATGGCAGCAGGCTCGACTTTGCAGATGATTCATGCGATCTCGTGATCAGCACGGGTTCCCTCCATGCCTGGAAGAGTCCGGTGCTCGTGATCGACGAATGCTTCAGGGTCCTCAAAGCGGGGTGTGAAGCCTGGTTATTAGACCCGGCACAGATCATGACCCCGGAGACTCAACGGCTCTTGGAGAGTGGCCTCAAGCCGGTGGACAGGCTCGCTTACTGGTGGGGCTCTTTCACTTCCAACCTCACGCCACCCTACACCGTCGGGGAGATTGAAGAGATTATCCGCATGACAAAATTTGAGAAAGGGACCGTAGCTGAAGGAAAATGGCTCACGGTCAAGCTGAGAAAAGATGCCGGTCCAACAAGCCGAAACTCGTCAACGATCCAGCGATGAAACCAGCGAGAAGTCTCATAGCGGTCGTTCCGGATCATTTCACTGACCTGACGTTCCACCCTAGGAGACTCTCACGCAAAAGGCTCCTGGCTTGATACTCTTACCCTGAGACAGATAAACCTCTACCTCCGAAAGCATCTTGAAGATCGTCTCCACCTTAGAACGATTCCGGTTCATCTTTGACCTCCATGCTTAGCCCAGGTCTTACTCTATACTAACTTAGCACTCGGACCAGTTTTTGGGGGCCAGGTCACTCATAAGCAATCTGAGTTTCTTGTTCCGTACTCAAGCATTAAGGAAAGCAGTTGTGCGATCTCATCGAGGCGGTTGTAGATTCGAATCCCTTGTGCGTTCAGGTCTAATATCGCTTGGCTTTCCCATATACTATGATGGCTGCCGATAAGGACAGGAATCCCCATTTCTTTTTCCAGGGATTGAACTGCCTGCATCATCTGCTTCTCAATTTCGAGAAATACCTTCATTTCGACGGGAGTATTTTCATCGTGTAGTCCGGGGCGACCAAACCCATGCACAACGAGAGCGTCCACTTCGCTCGATTCAAGAATGCCTCGGGCAAGCCTGAGGAGGATGTCGACGGACCCGAAAAGCCCTGAGGCACCCCAATCTACAGGGTTTCTTGTTGAGGCCCTAACAGGAAGACCCATCGACCCGAGTGCTTTTCGGAGCCTCGGACTGAATTCAGGGACCACTAGACCCGCCGCTTCAAGAGAATCTGAAAGGGCTACTCCCCATGATCCCCCCATCGTCACAATTCCTATCCTGGAACCTCGCAAGCGGGGTCGCTCGATCAACGCATGTCCAACGGGAAGTAGAAGCTCCATCGTTGGCGAGACAATGATGCCCACTTGACGAAAAATCCCGTTGTAAATCTCTTTTTGACCTGAAAGGGCGCCGGTATGGCTTTGAGCTGCCCGCGCGCTACCAGTTGATTGTCCTGCCTTGTAAAGGACTACCGGTTTTCTCTTGGTCACTTCGCGGGCAATTTTGATGAAACGCCTTCCGTCGCGGATTCCCTCAATATACGCCAGAATACCTTCAACATGCGGATCAAAGCCGAAATGCTCTAGAAAGTCTGTCACCGTTAAGTCGCACTCATTCCCAGTGTGAATGAATTGACCCACCCCCATGCCTCGATGCGAACCGGAGGCGAGGAGATCGTACATGGCATAGCCACCTTGGCAAACCGCGGCTAGAGGAGTCGGGGCTGAGATTTCGGGATGGTACGGGGATGCATTGAATGCTGAATGGAAGTTGAACGATCCACTAACGTTCGGTCCCAAAATTCGCATTCCGGAAGCGCCGGCAAGTCGTACCAGCGATTCTTCTCTCTCCTTCCCGAGTTCGGAGATTTCTCCGAAGCCTGCCGACACGATAGTGACTCCCTTGATCCCGTGTTGAGCACAGGCGGCAACCGTCTCTTCAACAAATTCGTCTGGGACGATGAGAATGGCAAGGTCAACCTGCTCTTTGATTTCTGAAACATCATTTAGAGTGGGAATACCGAAGACCTCTTCTGAATGGTTGTTCACGGGATAGATCCTGCCGGAAAAGCCTGTAGAAAGAAGCTCCTTCATGATAAATGAACCCCAGGAAACGGGCCGCTGGCTAGCCCCAATAACGGCTACCGACTTGGGATTGAGGAATACTTCCAGGTTTAGGTCTGAATTCATTTTGGTGCCTCTAGAGGCTCGCACGAGGTCTTGAATCAGAGAATAGCTTCTCTTCGCTCAAGATCAAAAGAGAAATTTCCACGCTCAAACTATTCTTGGATTCCTCGTGGATTCCCGGCTTCTTGGCCCTGCTGAACCATACTGCCAAAGGCCTAAACCCATGACTTAACAGTGATATGTATATTGGGGTGAGGTCAACTGAGACTCCTCAGTCGCTTTCTTTACCCATTTCCCAGAAACAATGAAAGCTGATAAGATGAAGAAGTCTTGAGTGTGCCATAACGCCTGATCTTCCCACAGAGAGGCTCGGGCATCTTCTCCCGGTGTGAGAGCGATATAACGAGATCCTTTGAAACAGAGGTTTTAATTAGAAAGGAAGTCAGCATGTACTCTCGTCTCTTCGAACCATTCGAGATTGGTGGACTGACGTTGAGGAACCGACTCACAATGGCTCCCATGTACCTGGGGTATGCGGGTGAAGGAGGATCGGTTAGTAATTTGCTTTTGGAACATTACCGCTTGATGGCTGGTAGCGGTGTAGCGATGGTGGTTGTGGAAAACGCGACGGTTGAATACCCCCGCGGTAGTGGAGCGAGTCGTTGCATCCGGGCAGACACCGATGAAAATCTCGACGGACTGAAACGTCTGGCTGAAACGATCAAAGAGCAAGGAGCAATTGCCTGCTTGCAGATCAACCATGCGGGACGCTTTGCCGGTGTCGTGGAAGCGGTTGCTCCTTCTGCAGTGGAAACCTTCGGTCGGACACCCAGGGCTCTGACTCTATCAGAAATTGGTGAAATCCAGGACAAGTATGTGGATGCAGCTCTTCGAGCTAAGAAGGCCGGATTCGACATGGTTGAACTACATGGCGGCACAGGTTACCTGCTTGCCCAGTTTGTTTCGCCACGGACCAATAAGAGGCAGGGCGAGTATGGCGGCTCCTTCGAGAATCGTCAGAAATTCCCTCTGGAAGTTTTTTCCAAGGTCAGGAAAGCGGTCGGCACTTTCCCCATCGGATACCGGTTCATGGCTGATGAATGGCTGCCGGACGGGCTGAAATTGGAGGAATCAACCGTTTTGGCCCGTTCCTTGGCTACCCTTGGCGTTGCCTACCTATCTGTCATGGGCGGCACGTACGAATCCTTCCGCTTGCCCGAAATTGTGGAGAAATCATCCAAGCCTGGTTACATGGCTGATCTGGCAGCGGCGATCAAGAAAGAAGTGGATGTTCCGGTCATAGCCGCGGGTCTTATTGTTACCGGAGAACTGGCGGAAGAGATAATCGAAAAAGGCAAAGCGGATCTCATAGGACTTGCTCGGGTCCTCTGGACCGATGCGGAATGGCCTCGGAAGGTAATGCAGGGCAGGGACGATGAAATATTGCAGTGCGATGCATGCAATTCTTGCATGAAGATCTTGATGAAGGGCAAACCGGCTGTCTGTGTTCGTTGGCCCGTTGAAAAGCAGCGCGCCTGGCGAGAGAAATTTGACTGACCGCGGCTTTTGAGAAGCCTACCAAAACCCCACAGGCTTTTGGGACTGAGTGACCATGATTCCACTGGAAAAGTAGATATTCTGAAGCGGTAAATCGATCTTCCGGGGGTACTCGGAGACTTGTGCTCTGCGATAAGGAAGAGCCATAGCTTGTCCGTTGGGGAGGATTTTTCATGCCCACGCATCAGAAGGTTGCTTTGGTAACTGGCGGTGGCCAGGGTATTGGCAAGGGTATTGTCAGGCATCTGCTGAACATAGGCTTGGCCGTAGCCATAGCAGAAATTGATGCTGAAGCAGGGCGAGAGGCTGAGGACAGCTTCCATCAACTTGGCCCAGTCCAATTCTATGAGACGAACGTCGCTGACGAGGTCTCTGTGGAAAGAGCAGTGCGTCTGATTATGCGGCATTTTGGAAGGCTGGACGCCCTTGTAAACAATGCGGGCATAGCTCATCCAGGCAACGCACCGGTACATGAGCTGTCACTGGATGAATGGAACAGAATTATTGGGACTAACCTCACAGGGATGTTCCTCTGCGTCAAGCACACTGTTCCTCACCTGCGTCGCGCAAACGGAACGATAGTCAATATTGCATCCACCAGAGCGATCCAGTCTGAACCAAACACCGAGGCGTATTCAGCTTCCAAAGGGGGCGTACTGGCTCTGACTCATTCTCTGGCCGTGAGCCTTGGGCCGGACATTCGTGTCAATTGCATCAGCCCTGGCTGGATCGATGTGAGCGAGTGGAAGAAGGCCAAACAAGCCAAGAAGCCCCGTCTCACGGAAAGGGATCACGCGCAGCATCCCGTGGGGCGTGTGGGAAAACCGGAAGACATTGCGTCTCTGGTCGCGTTCCTGATTTCTGACGAAGCAGGATTCATCACTGGCCAGAACTTCATCGTTGATGGCGGTATGACAAAGAAAATGATCTATGAGGAGTAAAGCTGTCCAGCCGTCGCTTTAGCACCGAAGCCTGTGAAGCACAGCAAGCTACGCCAGGCAAACACATATCAACTCAGGACTAAGCCTCTCGGAATTTAATTTGGGGAAGGAGAACATCCTCTGCCACATTTCGCAGAGAAATGTTCCCCACTCGAACTATTTGCCTTTCGGAAGTCCTACACTCTGAGCACCCATTATCCTTTGGGTTGGTCGCAACTTCAAAGCCTGACCCAATTTTTCCTTGTCGATAGATACACGGAAACAAGTGGGCAAATTCTCGGAGGCGCAATACAGATAGACATTTTCAGCGATAAAGCCTGTATCCATTGAGGCCAGCATCACTTTGCGCGCTTCGTCCGCGTCACCCATTTTCTGAAAGTCGGCGACGTAGACCAGATTAAGGGGCGCATCCTTGAAGCGATCAACCTGTGTGTAGGTCAGTGGACGAAGGTCTCCCGGCACGACCGGAATCAGGGCATTTCCCTTCGGATCGTAAAGATACATTCCCTGCGTAGTCGAGACATAAACATCAGTCTCCTGCCAATTTACCGCAGAAGGCGCAGTTCGTTTGCCGGAATCGGCGCGGTTTATGCCCCATGCGGCCCAAAGCAGGTTTGAGAGCGTCTGCTCGGGAAGTTTGTCGCCGCTGTATTCCCGTGAGGTTTTCCTATCTTTAAGCGCCTGCACCAGCGATTTACTTGGGTCCAGTTTGGGCTCGGGTAGTTGAACAGGCTTCAGCTCCTGGCCGAAAGCGGACAAGACAAAGACCGTGACGAAAGCAATAGATGCCGCAGTCGCAATCAATATTCGGTGTTTCATTTAATCCTCCTCCCAAGAGTCTTTTAGATCAAGCGTACGCTTTACAGAGCTTGTTGTACAACTCCATAGTCAGCGACCCACGTAATACGTACCATTTCTCAAGTGGGAGGTATAGTACCTTGTCTTCGCAGGATAGGATCTCCGCTGCTCGGCCCAAGCCTCACACTATCCAGACTCAAAACCTGGACCAGTTTTTGGGGAATTTTCCTTTTCTCATTTGGAACAAATACGCTAGCATGCAGCCGGCCGGCGGGCGCACTAAGCCAGGCCGATGAGATCCACGTTATGTGGTAGGTTGAGTAGAGGGATGAGTTGCGTCGGA
>DATKMG010000327.1:0-4537 GCA_035541995.1 Terriglobia bacterium | reverse complement strand
ACGAGAAGTCCTGGTTTCCCTCTGTCTCAATCCTGGTGGAGCCTGGCTTTGACAGCTTGGTGAGTTCAGAAGATCCCCTCACGGCCCCGGTCCAGACTCCTGCTGCTTACTATTTATATGCTGCTGGACAGTCCGCATCCCGAACACAGATCCGGACCTTGATTTCTCGCCGCGGGCGCTACCAGCAGTCCATTCTACGAATCTCGAGCCAGTTTCCATTTGGTTTCGTGAAACGGGGAATCCGGGCAGCGCCCACATCTGAGTTTTTCGTATTCCCCGAGATCGAGCCTCCCAATGAGTTCTTTGAGATTTTACCACTGCTGAACGGCTCTTTTGAAAGTTACTACCGCGGAATGGGAACGGACCTGTATTCGATACGGGACTATGCCGAAGGGGAAGATGCGCGGTTCCTGGACTGGAAAGCTACAGCCAAGACTACCAAACTGAAGATGCGCGAATTCACTCGCCAGGACGAACGAAGATGCTGTTTCGTCTTTGATAATTTGTACCCGGACTTTTCGGAAGACAGTCGTCTCTCCTTCGAGAAGGCCGTCCGAGTCTGCGCCAATGCGATCCGTCATTTTCATGAGATGGACAACGAGACCCGGTTGGTGACTCGCTCAGAGTCCACTTTCTTCAGCAAATCTGCGGAGGCCCTTCTCGAAATGATGAGGATCCTGGCGGTGATCGAGCCACAAGAGGAGGGCGCTCATGATATCTCCCGTCTGGCTGAGGACCCTTCCTTTAAAGTCGTCTTTACCTCATCACCCCGCGGGTCGATCCCTACTGCTGTTTGGGCTTCCTCCCACGTGGTGTTCATTCGTGAATTGACTGAGCTCAACCGCAGATGACTGCCCCGAGGATGGAATCGAGCACCACCTGTCGAGTCCATTAGGACTTGAGGAAAATGACACCGAAACGGGCCCGCCGCACCTGGCTGCTGGACGAATTCTTTGCCGTCCTGACTTTCCTAATGGTGGCAGTGGGGTTCAGTGTAATCGCCATCACGGGCCAGATGACCTACCCCGTTTATTTCCTATTCCTGATTCCCTTTTTGGGACACAGGATCCGACTTTTCCGGGAGAAATTCCAGCTTAGTTCCCGAGGGGCTAATCTCTGTACCTGGTTCTATCTCCCGTTCTTCATAGCTGACATGGTGTCCATTTCCAAATCATTCGTACCAGCCACCTTGCATCTTATTCTTTTTATCCAGATCCTGAAGATTTACCAGCAGAAGAATCAGCGAGATTATATTCAATTGATGCTTCTTTCTTTCCTCCAAGTGCTGGCGGCCTCGTCTTTGACGATCAGCAGCTGGTTCCTTGTTCTCTTCCTGATTCACGTGTTCCTTAGCTTGGCCGCATTGATTTGCATTGAGGTTAAACGCAATTTTGAAGATCTCCCAATTAGTTCTGCTGGGGTGGCCAGACACGAAACAAGTGTGCCCACTGGGACTCTCCGAGTCGAGTTCGAACCAAAAGTTGAACTGAGGGCCGTTCGCTCGATTCTGAACACTGCCCTAGTGAGCCTATCGCTGATTTTCATCTTCGGACCGGTCCTGTTCTTTGCAATACCCCGGATCGGTGCTGGGTATTTTCAGAGGTCTATTGGCCGAAAACTAGTTCTGAGCGGCTTCTCAGACCGCATTCGTTTGGGGAATATCGGGGCCATTCAGCTCGATCCGTCTGTGGTGATGCGCGTAAAGGTCCAGGGCGATCCCGCTCGCTTCCAAGACCGGAGGTGGAGGGGTGTAACGCTGGATTATTTCGACGGCAAATCCTGGTCGAAGCGCGTTCGGGGAGCCACAAAAGAATTCTCTTATGCCAAGCAGTTCCAAGTTAGAGAACCTCCTCCGGGCCGAGCCCTGTTTCAATACCAGGTCTTATTGGAACCGGCTTCCACTAACTACTTGTTCACCTTGGACCGGATCGCGTGGCTGGGTGGAAACCTCTATCCTGTGCGGTTTGACCCCGCTGACGACTCAATCACGGCCAGTTACCGCACAAATCGCCGTCTAAGCTACCAGGCAGTTTCCGTGCAGACAGCAATCGCTGATGCCCGCGAGACTTCAGGGCTGCAGTCCAAACAAGCTCGAACAGGGTATCTCCAGCTTCCGGCATCCGACGGACGGATCCTGCGGTTGGCGCGTGACATTACGGCTCATGCTATAACGGCTGAAGAAAAAGCTCGACAGATTGAGTTGTATCTTCAGAAGAACTGCTTGTATTCACTGGATGCTGACCTTGTGGAGAATCCTCAACCCCTTTCCAGATTCCTGTTCGAGGACCGCAAGGGGCATTGTGAGTATTTCGCAACCGCCATGGTGGTATTGCTCAGATCATCCGGCATTCCCGCCCGCGTGGTGAATGGATTCCGTGGCGGTGAATACAATACGGTGGGCACAGATTTTATTTTCCGGGGCAAGGACGCGCACAGCTGGGTGGAGGCCTATGTTCCTGGAACTGGATGGCAAACTTATGATCCAACTCCCACAGTACAGAACACTCTACCTCAGTCTCCCTTTATGGCTGCCTTCAACAACTACCTGGATGCCTTTGAGCTCTTTTGGGGGGAATGGGTTCTAGGCTACGACGATATCTCGCAGGTCGCTCTTTTCCGGGACCTCCAGGAAAAATCGAGCCGTTGGTGGGAAGGAACTGGCCAGCGGATTAGGATCATTGAGGCTCGAACCCGGAGCCTGGCTAGAAATCACGGGAAAGATTTTCTGGAATACTGGCACCGGAATCGATGGGCCGGCTTGTGGTTTCTTGTGATCATTCCGTGCTGGCTGGGCCTGAAGGCCTTCAGACACCTGGTGCGGGATCTGCGCCTTCAGGCCACTGTCGACCGAAGAGAAATCGGCATCGCACTCAAATTTTATCGGGATTTGCTGAGCTTTTTGCGATCGAGGGGAGTTACCAAACCCCCTTGTCTGACCCCGAATGAATTCGCTGAAAGCATCCGCGACCCCCTTCTCCGCTCAGAAGTCATCAAAATAACGTCGCTCTACAACCAAATCCGCTTTAGTCCCGACCCGATAAATCGAGAGCAGGTTGGCCGTGCTCATCAATTGCTTTCGGAACTTCGAGCCCATGCCAAACGAAGAGGGCCTCAGTGAACTAGCCGTTCCAAGACAACGAACCCGCAATTCTCGGCGCCAAGGCACCTAGGCTTAACGCGGCCGTTGGCCGTGTCCAAAACCTAAACGCAGAGGCGCCGAGACGCGGAGAACTACTCTGAACCGATCAAGCCGCACATGAACGCAGCTGTCTCGGCTCTGCCCGGTAACCAAACCATTCACGCCTTCCTGCCCAACCCGATCGGGGGGAACGGCAGCCCAGCTGTGCGAGGCGCCTCCAGACCAACGGCCTCCCGGAAATTGTTGGGAAGGCATTTCTACAACACCTGCCCTACGGGAGATTCGGCGTTTCGATGGGGCCTCTATGACCCCCTTCAAACCGCAAGGTTCTGACAAGTACAAGCAGGGGGTGACCTGCGAAGCGCTCAACTCTCTCTTTAGACAAGGAACAACATCCTAGCTTGGCACCAGGAGGGTGTGTTGCAGGATCATTTTGATTGTTCCCGGGACGCGGCCGAGTTGATGAACGCTGCTCATTTTCTCCACGGGCCAAGACGAAGCCGGAAAGCGAAGTCTTTGCCCGTGCTACTCAAGGCAAAGCGCCCATTAAAAGAATGCATTCACTCTACCCCCCAAGGAAGCGACTGAGCAGGGTGAGCTTTTCCGCACATACTCCATCATCGCTCAGCGGCCACGGGCAAGACCACGTCTTGGGCCGTGGCACGTCGAGCCCCGCAACACTTTAATTTGTCCATCCGTTGCTGGCTGTGCACGGCGCTCTGGGGAGCTTAGCGAGCCGTAGCGCGTGACATCATCCAGATATTGCCGAATTCCTCGGTAAGGAGTAATGCGATTTGGTCACCGGCTGCCGACCAATCATTTACCAGCCGAATAGACGCACGCCCGTGAAAATGTTGAACTGCAAACGGCTCGCCCGCAGGACGGTGGGACCCGGCCTCGAGCCGCTGCCCCCACAAACAGACATGCCCATCCCTGCTGGAAGTGAAATATAGTGTCTTCCCATCAGGCGACCAGTTGGCATAATCTTGAGGCCCCGATGACGAGATCGTAATCCAGGCGCTTTCGGGAACCGGTTTCGGCCCGTCGACGGGTGCGATCGCGATGTGGCCGCGAATTGGCTCGGTTCGAATCGTAAAACTGACCCAGCGATTGTCAGGCGAGAACCGGGCATAAAGCAGGTTGTAGTTGGGATGCTTCAATAGTGGAGTCTGCTGATGGGAAGCAATGTCCAGAACATTGATTTGATATGGAGTGCCGCCGAATACCAGTACCTTCTTCTCGTCATGCGACCAGCCGGTAGCTCGCGGGTAGCCTTCACAGAGCTTCTCCGGTTGGCTGCCGGCATTGGATGCGTACAGGACCCTTTTGTCTCCTGCAAACACCGAAAAGGCGATTCTCGTACCGGACGCGTTGATCACGGGAAAGCTTTGAACAAGC
>DATKMG010000326.1:0-3936 GCA_035541995.1 Terriglobia bacterium | reverse complement strand
AGGGTTTCAACGATTTCGGACTTGATCCGTTCCAAGGTCTTTCGCTCTTCAGCGCTTCTTTTCATTTTGCCACTTTTTATGGATTCCTGCAGACCCATTATCCGCCGTTCCGCGTTCCGGATCATCGTCCGAGCCCCTTTGCGAAATTCTTCTATGATGTCCTGTTTCTGGGCATTGATTCGTGCACGTTCCTCATCCACGTATCGCTGCTTCTCTACCAAGTCCTCCCGGAGACGTTCCACCTCCGACATTTTCCGACGGAGGCTCACCAACAATTTCGAACTGCCACCTGCAGCGGTATCCAAGTAGTTCCTGGCCGCGCGGATGACTTCTGCTCCGAGACCTATCCGTTCTGCAGTCAATATGGCATGCGATTCTCCCGGCAGGTCATAGAGCAGCCGAAAAGTAGGTTTGAGCGTGCGCGGGTGAAACTCCACGCTCACATTCTTTGCATCCTCACGGCCCAGCGCATAAGCCTTCAGGTGCGTGAGATGAGTGGTCACCACCACTTTGGCCCCTTTGTCAATCAGTTTGTCCATTACGGCCATAGCCAGAGCGGAACCTTCTTCAGGGTCTGTTGCGCCGCCCAATTCATCTAATAAAACCAAGTCACCCGCAGCAGCGTTTTCAAGGACGGCTTTGATACGCGTCATGTGCCCCGAAAACGAAGAAATCCGGCCTCGAATATCTTGCTCGTCGCCTATGTCGGCCATGATGCGGTTGAAAAGCTGGATCTCGGTGCCCTCCTTCGCGGGCAGCATGATCGCACATCGGGTCATCAGTGGAAACAATCCCGCGATTTTCAAAGCCACCGTCTTGCCGCCCATGTTGGCGCCGCTGATGACCATGGCAGAAGTGGACGGATCCTGTATCACGTCCATCGGGATTACTCCCTCCGCGTCGGCTGCCAACAGGAGCGGGTGACGTGCACCAAGAATGCGGAACCCGCTTTCCACCAGTATCGGAAGCACACATGAAACCGCGCGGGCGTACAGGGCCCGTGCCTGGAACGCATCGAGCACGGCCAGGATTTTGTAATTCCGAAATATCATATCCTTGGCCGTTCGGATTTCCTCGGTCAGCTCTATGAAAATCCGGCGTATCTCATCCCTTTCTTCATCTATCAGCGAGGCCACTTGATTGTTCAGCTCAACCACGCTCAACGGTTCAACATACACCGACGAGCCGCTCCGGGAATGGTCGTGAACTATGCCATCCAACAGACCCTTAAACTCGGGTCTGAGCAAAATGACATAACGGTCATTCCGCAGTGTAACGTAGTCCTCTTGAACCACCCGTTCCAGTTCCCTGTCCTGAACAATAGATTCCAGGCGCTTTCGCATACGCTCACGCACGGATCTCATGCGCTCGCGAATCTCAAGGAGCTGTTTGCTGGCCGCCGCACGGACGTTGCCATGCTCATCAAAGATACCTTTGATACGGCGCTCGAGGGTATCCAGTCTATCAATGCGCCCGGCCTCACCTCGGAGAAGCTCGAAAAGATCCTTCAGATTTTCCAAGCGGTCTCGCACCTTGCCTGACACATACAAGAGGTCGGCAACTGCGAGTATTTCTTCCACGTCCAAGATGGCCCCGGGATTCTCCAGTCTGGCATTAATGCCTTCCATAGGTGTGAGACCGGCTAACTCCAGAGGCCCGTTGAGCCCTATCATCTCCTTGAACTCGGCCACTAGGTTGAGATTCGTGCGAACCAGATTTGCATCTGCCTCAGGCAAAGCGGCCAAGACTTCTTCTTTGCCCGGCAGGGAAAGGGCGTGCAGCGCTACCTCCTCCAGCACTCCCGTCAGTTCGAGCGATTCCAGGCTCTCGCTGATCACATCAGAAAAAGGTTCATCAAATACAGGCATGATGAGTCTCAGAATATACGGCTACATTCAATGCCTTCGCCTAATAACGAGGCATCGGTTTGGGCTTTGCGCCTACAATCCAAGACCCTTTCCACGTCGACTGAGCGCACGTGGGAACGGTCCTGCAATTTGCCCTTGCTCAATCCGGGGACATTTATGCCAATTTTGGGTGAGGAGCGCGCAATTCATTAAAGACGGACCGGAATGCCTTCAGCGCGGAGATATTTCTTAAGCTCGCGAATAGGTATTTCTCTGTAATGGAATATGGACGCCGCCAGCACTGCATCGGCATTCGCTTTTAGCACAGCGTCTTTCAGGTGTTCTGCTGTGCCTGCGCCACCGGACGCGATGACCGGAATTCCAACTATATCAGTAACCGCTCGTGTCATGGGGATGTCATACCCGTCCTTGGTCCCGTCCGCGTCCATGCTGGTAAGGAGGATCTCGCCCGCGCCTAATTCTTCAACCTTGCGCGCCCACCCAAGGAGATCAATACCGGTCATTGTTCGACCGCCATGAATGGAAATCTCGAACCCCGACGCAGTTAGGCCGGTCTTTTTCGCATCGATCGCTACCACAATGCATTGACTGCCGAACATGAGGGAGGATTCCTGCACAATCTCCGGATTTAGCACCGCCGCGGTATTGAGAGATACTTTGTCCGCTCCTGCGTTCAAAAGGTTCCTAATATCAGCCGTAGACCGGACGCCACCACCGACGGTCAGGGGCATGAATACCTCTTCCGCGGTGTGGGCTACCACGTCGAGTATAATGTTGCGCTTTTCATGTGACGCTGTGATGTCCAGGAAAACCAGTTCATCAGCCCCTTCGTCGTCGTAGAAACGGGCATTCTTCACCGGGTCGCCTGCGTCACGAAAGTTAACGAAATTTACGCCCTTCACAACGCGGCCATCCATGACATCCAGGCATGGAATGATTCTTTTAGCGAGCATTTCCTTTTCCTGCCAGCTCAATTGCCTCCCGTAGGTCTATGGTTCCCTCATAGAGGGCCCTTCCGATGATGATGCCCATCACTCCTTGATCTTCAATAGCGAGAGCATTTTCGATGTCTTTGAGGGTAGTGACGCCTCCTGACAGGATCACCGGAACGGACGTGCTACGAGCGAATTCCTCGGTGGCCTGAATGTTCGGTCCCCGCATCATACCATCTCGATCTATGTCCGTATAGATGAACGATACCGGTGGGAAGTTCTTGAATTTCGCGGCAAGTTCAGTCGCTCGTACCCCGACTGATTCAGTCCATCCTTCTACGGCCACGATCCCTGAGCGGGCATCTATGCCGATGGCCAGCCTGCCTGGGAATTCGGATATGAGATTCTTTACCCTTTCCGGGTCCCTGGCAGCTATAGTTCCAAGTATGACCGTGCTGACTCCAATGTCGAGGTACATGCGGATCACTTCCGCGCCTCGTATTCCCCCGCCGAGTTGCACGGGCACGCCCACGGATTCAGTTATTTCTCTAATCCTCCGGAGATTGCTGGGTTTGCCGCCGATTGAACCATCGAGATCCACCACGTGAATCCGGGACGCGCCCATGCTTTCCCAGACTCGCGCCTGAGCTGAGGGGTCCTCGTTAAAGATGGTGGAAGAATCCATTCGTCCCTGTCTGAGACGGACACATCTTCCTTCTTTTATGTCTATTGCAGGGATTATGATCATGCTGGAATCTATTTTAGTAGAAAAAAATAAAAAGAGCCCCTTCGAGGGGCTCTTTTTTTATCCTTCTTGGCTTCCCGCTATTCGACGGGCAAGTAATAAACAAATGGGGGCCAAGGCACGATGAACTTCCACATAGGAACCGCCACAGGAATGGGAGGCGGCGCTCCGCAACCAGCCATCATAGGTCCACAGGGCGGCATGGGCGGTGCGGGATACTGCATCTTAACTTCAATGGAAGTCGTCAGTTTCTGTGGTTTACACTTTACCTTGGGCATAACCGGCGGTGGACACGCAGGACCAACACATGCAGGAGCTGCTGCCGGCATCAGGCTCGGCTGAGGAGCCGGAATCGCGCCCGAATATGTCTCGGCCCATACCATGCCCGTCG
>DATKMG010000325.1:0-4031 GCA_035541995.1 Terriglobia bacterium | reverse complement strand
ATGCGGAGAATCTGTTGGGTCTGTCCTATCGCGATCTTATGGCGTTAGGAAGACAAAATCCCCTGGACGACCAGGAACCGTTTAACATGGCTTATCTCGCTTGTCGCGGAAGTAGTGCGGTCAACGGCGTGAGCCAGCTCCACGGGAAAGTCAGCCGGACCATTTTCCAACCCCTGTTTCCCGGCTGGCCCCAGGATGAGGTGCCCATTGGCTACGTTACCAACGGAGTCCACGTACCAACGTGGGATTCCAAGACTTCTGACGATTTGTGGACCAAGTGGACCAAGCACTGCGGCAAAGAGCGGTGGCTAGGGGAGACGAGTGAGGTGAAAGAACTGCTCCGCCAGGTGCCCGATCAGGAATTATGGGCCTTGCGTCGGGGCTCCCGGCACACGTTGGTTGAATACGTGCGCCAACGATATGCCCGTCAGCTTGCCGAATCCGGAGCTTCCCAGCAGGAAATTGTCCAGGCCGGACAGATCCTGGATCCTGAGGTCTTGACTCTGGGTTTTGCCCGTCGGTTTGCCACATACAAGCGCCCTACCTTGCTGTTGCATGACCCCGAGCGCCTTATCCGGCTCTTAACGAACCCCCAGCGCCCGGTCCAGATCCTGATCGCGGGCAAGGCCCATCCCGCTGACGGCGCTGGGCAAGACATGATCCGGCAATGGGTGCAATTTGCCCGGCGTCCCGAGGTGCAGGGTCGCATGGCTTTTTTAAGCGATTACGACATGCTGTTGACCGAGCAACTCGTGGGCGGCGTTGACGTTTGGATCAATACCCCACGGCGTCCAT
Organism: Terriglobia bacterium; assembly: GCA_035541995.1. GTDB lineage: Bacteria > Acidobacteriota > Terriglobia > Versatilivoradales > Versatilivoraceae > DATKMG01. The sequence goes on along the minus strand of DATKMG010000325.1, from coordinate 3,236 downwards.
GGGAGGCATGCGGTACCAGCGGCATGAAGGTGTTGGCCAACGGAGGGCTTAATCTTTCCGAACTGGACGGCTGGTGGGCGGAGGCCTATTCGCCCGAAGTAGGCTGGGCCCTGGGCGATGGCCGGGAGCACGGTGATGATTGCGGCTGGGATGCGGCTGAGGCCACGGCATTGTACGACATTCTGGAAAATGACGTAATCCCAACCTATTACACCCGTAACGCCGAGGGCCTTCCCACCGATTGGCTGGCCAAAGTCAGGGCGAGCATAATAACCCTTGCAGCCCTTTTTTCGGCCAATCGCGCTGTTCATCAATATACTACGGAGTATTATCTGCCGGCCGCGGAGGCCTATAAGGCCCGCCAGGCGAATCAAGGCGCACTCGGGATTCGCATGGCGAACTGGCGGCAGCAGCTAGAGCATGAATGGCATTCTATTGCTTTCGGCAACCTACAGACAGAAACCCGTGACGGGCAACATCATTTCCAGGTGGAGGTGACTTTCGGCAAGGTGGATCCCCAGTCTGTTCAAGTAGAATTATTCGCCCTTGAGGCCGCAGGCGGGGTTTGGAGGCAGCCTATGATCATGGGAGATAAGCTGGCGGATCGGGAGGGAGGTTATGTATTTACCGCGCAAGTACCCGCTTTGCGGCCTGCGGGCGACTTCACCCCGCGAATTATCCCTTACTTTTCCGGCGTCGCGGTGCCGCTGGAAGTGCCCCTAATACTTTGGCATCACTGATTGCGACCTGAGGTGACTGATGAACACGTCCCCTTATGCTGGAAAACCCGCCGAGCTATGGATGTTATCCAACATCCCGCGTCTTGTAACCGCCTACTACGTGAATCTTCCCGATCCAGCAGTGCCGTCCCAATGTGTGGCCTTTGGAACCTCCGGGCATCGAGGCTCTTCACTGGACCATGCATTCAACGAGGCCCATATTCTGGCGATTACGCAGGCCATCTGTCTTTACCGGAGACAGCAGGGCATCGGAGGACCACTATTCATAGGCTTTGATACGCACGGTCTCTCAGAGCCGGCCTTTGCCAGTGCCCTGGAGGTATTGGCAGCCAATGAAGTCGATGTCATGATTGATGCAAACCGGGGCTATACACCGACCCCCGCGGTTTCCCATGCAATTCTCACTTATAACCGGGGGGGTAGCCAAGGCGTGGCCGACGGAATCGTGATCACACCCTCGCACAATCCTCCAAGCTATGGCGGTTTCAAATACAATCCACCTAAAGGAGGCCCGGCCGATACCCACGTAACCCAATGGATCGAACAACAGGCCAACGCCTTGCTCGCCGACGGCCTTAAACGGGTGGCGAGAATTCCATTTGAGCGGGCCTGTAAAGCCCCCACCACCCATAAGTATGGGTACCTTGACGCTTACGTGAATGATCTTGTTTCGGTGGTGGATGTGAAAGCCATTCAGGAGAGCAAGGTTCATCTCGGTGTTGATCCACTGGGTGGTGCCAGCGTGGCCTATTATGATGCCATTGCCGACCGTTACCATCTTAATATGGAGGTAGTAAATCATATTGTCGATCCGACGTTTAGGTTCATGACTGTCGACTGGGACGGGCAAATCCGCATGGACCCTTCGTCAGTGTATGCGATGGTACGCATGGTCGGGCTCAAGGAGCGATTCGACGTAGCCTTTGCCAGTGACACAGATGCCGATCGGCACGGAATCGTAAGCCACAGCCATGGGCTACTCGATCCCAACCACTATCTCTCTGTTTCTATCTCATACCTGTTCGCCAACCGCCCGCAATGGTCGCAGGCGGTCGCCGTTGGCAAGACTGTAGTCAGCAGCAGCATGATCGATCGCGTGGTGAAAAAGCTTGGGCGACGGCTGGTTGAAGTTCCTGTGGGCTTCAAATGGTTTGTGGGAGGACTTATCGACGGCTCCCTCGGCTTCGGCGGCGAGGAGAGCTCGGGGGCGACATTCTTGCGGCATGACGGCACGGTTTGGACGACGGATAAAGACGGGTTTGTCCCAAATTTGCTGGCGGCCGAAATAACCGCGCGCACGGGCAAGGACCCGGGCGAACATTATGAGAAGCTGACGGCCGAGCTCGGCACACCCCTCTACACCCGGATCGACGCGCCAGCGACACTGGAGCAGAAGGCCAAGCTGGAAAAACTGACACCGGAAGCGGTCGCAACTTCGCAGCTTGCCGGCGAGCCCATCCGCAGGAAGCTGACTAGTGCCCCCGGTAACAACGAACCCATCGGCGGTCTTAAGGTTGTTGCCGACAGCGGCTGGTTCGCGGCCCGGCCCTCCGGGACCGAGAACATCTACAAAATTTATGCGGAGAGTTTTAAGGATCAGGCCCACCTGGACGCGATCCTGAGCGAAGCCCAGGAAATTGTAAATCATGCGCTCGAATCCTTTGATGCTGGCCACTAGAGGAAGCAAGCCAATGAACGCCGACAGCCACGCGATAAGTCTGCCGCCATTTCCACCGGACTACCGGGCGTCGGGCGTGTTGTTGCATGTGACATCGCTCCCTTCACCCTACGGAGTGGGTGATGTGGGCCCCATGGCCATGCGGTGGATCGATCTGCTTCACGAGGCAGGGCAAAGCTGGTGGCAGTCACTTCCGCTGGGCCCGACCGGATACGGCAACTCGCCGTATCAACCCCTGTCATCTTTTGCGGGAAACGGGCTGCTGATCAGCCCCGATTGGCTGATCGAAGATGGATTACTGCGTCGCTCCGACTGCAACGTGTCCTGGTGCTCAGAAACACAAGTCGATTTCGACAGGGTGACCTCGTTCAAACACGGCCTTTTAGAGATTGCCTGGAGGAATTTCAGCGTCAGTCCCAGTCCGGAATTGAAGGTGGCATTTGAACAATTCTGCCATGAACAAGCGCATTGGCTGGATGATTATGCACTGTTCCGCGCCTTGAAAGCCAGCCACGACGGCACTTGCTACCTGGACTGGCCCACAGAGTTAGTTCAGCGCCAGCCGGCAGCTCTGGCCGAGGCGAAGCGCGATCTGGCGAACCAGATTCAGGAATCCCGCTTCGCTCAATTTCTGCTGTATCGGCAGGGTGCCCGGTTGAGGGAACACGCCCGCGAGAGGGGCATCCGTCTGATCGGTGACCTGCCGTTTTTCGTTTCTCCAGATTCCAGCGACGTTTGGGCCAACTCGGAGCTTTTCTTCCTTGACGAACAGCACCGTCCTAGGTTCGTGGCGGGAGTACCGCCCGATTACTTCAGTT
>DATKMG010000324.1:0-6356 GCA_035541995.1 Terriglobia bacterium | reverse complement strand
CAAGGCTAAATGCTTTGGCTCAAAAGTTCGTTATCGAATAGCAGGCCATAAGTAGGTGCAAGCATTCTTGCCTGTACGCGACCGTAATTCCAAAAGAATGCCCAATCGAGCCGACTCTCGACAGGCATGGATGCCTGTCGCTACTACCTCAGTAAACACCAGCAGAAGAATGATGAAGCACTTGGCCTCGTTAGGAGGGCGCCGACTCACTGGATTATGTTTGCTTAGCCTGTCAGCTCGTGGATCAACTGTTCACTAAAGACCTTAGTGTCTATGCTAGACCTCTTGATCCGATCATCCAGCATCCCCAGTTGGCGCACTGCGCGGACCAGAGCCTCATAGGAAAATCGGCCAGATTGCTGAAGTCTCCGCTCAATAACGAAATAGGGGACACCGTACATCCCGATTCGTCTGGCTATCTCACCTGCACTCATTTGTCCCGACAATTCTTTCATCTGGATAAGTTGTCGGACTAGCCGATGCATCAATGCAATTACCTGAAGCGTCTGAGAACTATCAGACATCAATTCATTAGCCAGATGGAGAGACTTGACTTTATCCTTATCTGCCAGGGCATCGATAAACTCGAACACCGAATGCTGTCGCGAGAAGCCAAGCGTGTCCATGACATGGTTTAAAGTAATCTGTTTTTCTCCCCCCACCAGCAACATGAGTTTTTCTATCTCATGACTAATCCGTCCCAGATCGCTCCCAACGGTCTCCAACAGGAAATCCAGGGCCTCTTCGGAGATTTGAAATCCGGACTTTTTGAGCCGCTCCCGGACCTTGGCACGCATCTCTGCCTCGCTCCAGGCCATGACCTCCATCGATCTGGTGCTTGTCGCGAGAATTTGAAATATTTTTCTCTTGCGGTCCTCTTTGTCCGCTGCCTCTGAGGTAAAGATGAGGAACGTCGAAGGGGAAGGATTCTCCAGGTATTCGCCCAGCCGCTTCGCCTGGTTCTCCCTGACCTTTAGAACTCCTTTCACGTGGATGATCTGCCGACGCGCAAACAAAGGCAGAGTTCCAGCAATTGCCACGAGTTCGTCAGTGGTTTGTTCTTCCAAGTCGAATTTAAGAAAAGACACTTCTTCCTGGGCCCGCTCACGAATGATCTTCACCAGCTTGTTCTTTGCCGCTTCGACCAAGTATGAGTCCGGCCCGAAAATGAAATGGTTCAGTCCCGGATCCGGGGAATTGGAAGATACGCGAGTTCGAGGCATGACAAATCAGAATGATTCCAACAACGAAGTCACAAAGTTGCGAGAGAATTCCTGGGCGAGACGATCGAGCGCTGGCCCCTGTTCAGGGATGAATTTACTAGAGTTCTGGCTGATTTCGAATTCTTCCTGAAAGAAGTAATTCTGGTTTTCAAACAGCAGCTTGTCGGTCTTCAGGTCTTTGAGTAGAACCTTCATCCGGACCATGACTAAGTATGTTGAGCCGGCCCCTCCCGCCAGGATAACGGGCGTGGCAATGACTGAGGTGATCTCGCCTGACAGCAGAGCCCGAGCATCGGAGGGATCGGGGGTAATCCGGTACTTGGTCCGAGCCACCAGTTCGTCGACCACTGCCGCGGTTAGCCGCTGTTCTAGGCGGTACTCTGCCGACTTGTTGATGAAGGTGGGAACCGCGATGGAATCGATGGACTCTGGGATAGCAGTGGCTTTCCCGGACAAATGATAGCCGCATCCACAACTGGAGAGCAGAAGGAACAGAAGGAAGAGAGTTTTCCTGAACGATCCGATCATCGAATCACGACATTTACTAACTTGCCGGGGACATAAACGACCCTTCGAGGGGGTTTGCCATCCAAGTAGCGCTGGACCGCCTCATTCTCTAAGGCTGCGGCTTCAGCTTGGACTTTGTTCACACCTACCGGCATGGGGATGCGGCCCCGCACTTTTCCATCCACCTGTAGGACCAAGGTGATCATTTCATCGGCTGCAAGAGCCTCGTCACACAGGGGCCATTTCTGCTGGTGAATGGAATAGGGGCGTTTCAAAAGGGACCAGATTTCTTCGGCCATAAAAGGCGCAACCGGCGCCAACAGCAGGAGTAGAACATCCGAGGCTTCCTGAAATGCAGGATCACTGACCGGCTGCCGCTGGTAATCGTAGAGTGCGTTGGTGAATTCCATGAGTGAGGATATCATCGTGTTGAAGCGGAAGCCTTCGATATCCCGGGACGCCTTCTTGATTGTCTTGTGGGCCCAGCGCCGCAAATTACGGTCGGCTTGTTCCGTATTCTCGTCGGCCGGTGGACGCTTGGCGGGATTGAGCAAAAGGTCCCACACGCGCCTCAACCAGCGATGGGTGCCTGCAAGACCATTGGTGTTCCAGGGCGTGGCCTGCTCGAAATCGCTGATGAACATCTCGTAGGCCCGCAGGGAATCCGCGCCCCAATCGGCCACGACTTCATCAGGAGTGATCACATTCCCTTTGCTCTTGGACATCTTCTCTGAACCGTCAGGCGACAGTATCATGCCCTGGTTCCTCAGCTGTCGGAAGGGTTCTATAAATGGGACATGACCCAAATCGTGCAATACCTTGGTCCAAAACCGGGCGTAAAGCAGATGCATGACAGCATGTTCCGCACCGCCCACGTACATATCTACCGGCAGCCAATAAGCCGCTTCCTTTTTGTCAAAGGCCGCCTGGGAATTCAGGGGATCTGCAAATCGAAGGAAGTACCAAGACGAGCAGGCAAAAGTCCCCATCGTGTCGGTCTCCCTGGCGCCTACAGTTCCATCAGGCAGTCTCACATTGACGAATTCCGGGATGTTCGCCAGGGGTGATTCTCCGCTGTCGGTGGTTTCATAGTGTTCTACAGCTGGCAGCTTCACCGGGAGGTCCTCTTCAGCAACCGGGACCTCACCATTTGCCGTATGAATTATGGGGATCGGCGTCCCCCAATAGCGCTGACGACTGATCCCCCAATCTCGCAACTTGTAATTCACGGCCCTTTTGCCGCGGCCCGTCTGTTCCAACCAGCCTGTAACTCTCGCCACAGCAACCTCAGTGCTAGTCCCGTCAAACGATCCGGACTGAACCATGACACCTTCTCCGGGCCAGGCCTCGGTCATGCGGGAAGCATCCAAAGGTCCGTCCGACGCGTCCCCCCGGATAGGCTGAATGACGACCCGGATGGGAAGTTCGAATCTTCTGGCGAACTCGAAGTCACGTTGATCATGAGCTGGGACTGCCATTATCGCTCCCGATCCATATTCCATCAGAACATAGTCCGCAACCCAAATGGGGATCTGCTCATCGTTGACGGGATTCAACGCATAGGCGCCAGTGAATACCCCGGTTTTTTCCAGACCTTCAGTTTCACGTTGGATTTCGGTTTTTATTCTGGCCTCTGCAACGTAGGCCTCCACTTCTTTTTTTTGATCCGGTGTCGTCAGCTTGGTCACAAAGGGATGTTCCGGCGCCAAAACCATGAAGGTCGCACCCCAAAGCGTGTCCGGCCGAGTCGTATAGACAGTGAGGGGCCCAGCCTCCGTTTGAAACTGGACTTCCGCCCCTTCGCTGCGTCCAATCCAGTTGCGTTGCATCAGCTTTATATGCTCGGGCCAGTCAATAGCCTCAAGATCGGCCAGCAGGCGATCAGCGTAAACCGTGATACGGAAGAACCATTGGGGCAATTCCTTTTTTTCGACCAGCGCGCCGCTTCGCCATCCTCTCCCTTCCCGGACTTCCTCATTGGCCAGAACTGTCTTATCGACTGGATCCCAATTGACTGTGCGGGCAGCACGGTAGGCAAGCCGGAATTTACTGAGGAACTCTTTTTTCTCCTTGACTGAAGAGGTTGTCCACTGGGTGGCTGTCAGAGGGTCAGCACCTGGAATCTCAGCAGTCCCCTTGACGGCCAATTCCACCTCTAGCGCAGCTATCGGGCGAGCGCCCTGTACTCGAGGGTCATACCACGCTCCGTAAAGCTGCAGAAAAATCCATTGGGTCCAGCGGTAATATTCGGGGTGGGACGAGTTAATTTCGCGGTCCCAGTCAAAGGAAATTCCAATCAGACGGAATTGTCGCTTGTAGTTGGCCGAGAACTGGGCAATCAATTTAGCCGGATTGGTCTTCTGCTTGATTGCAGCGTTTTCCGCCGGAAGTCCAAACGCATCCCAACCCATGGGGTGCAACACATTGAAGTTGTGCATTCGGAAGTAACGGCTCAGGACATCGGTGGGCACGTAGTTCCGGCAGTGTCCGACACTCAATCCGTCGCCCGATGGATAGGGAAAGAAATCCAGGATGTACGCCTTGGGCCTTTCATCAGCCGGCGAGGTTTTGTAGAGCCGATCAGTTTCCCAACGGGATGCCCACTTCGGCTCAATTTCACCGGGATCATACCGTTTAGATATCAATCAAGGATCCTTTTCGCTGCCCCAAGTCTCTTAAGAGACAGCTGACAGAATAGATGCACCATTTCTCTCTGGCTTCACCGCCCCAGCTGAAACCTTGAACTGACAGGCATTTCAGCACGTGTGCCAATTGATGTGATCTTAGCAAACGGATTCAAACAGCGTCAAGGATGGATTAGTAACAACTGGAATGGGTAGATCGCCAGAAGTGGATCACGCGCTTCTGCCAGCCTGCTACTCCCCTGCTTCCAGGTCATCCCAAGGATGTGCTATACTTCGTGCCAATGCGGTTCTTATTTGGATCGGCATTTCATCCGCAATCATGAACTAAGGAGCTTTTTCGTGCCCATTCCTAAGAGTGACAAGATCTGGTTCAACGGGGCGTTTGTGAATTGGGACGACGCCAAGATTCACGTGATGTCACACGTCGTCAATTATGGGTCTTCTGTCTTCGAAGGCATTCGATGTTACAACACCCAACGAGGGTCAGCGGTCTTCTGCCTCCCGCAACACGTCGATCGGCTCATGAATTCTGCCAAGATTTACCGCATGGATGTTCCTTACTCCCGCGAACAAATCAATCAGGCTATTTTGGACACCATCCGCGAGAATCGAATGAAAGAGTGTTACATCCGGCCCGTCATTTTCCGGGGCTATGGAGAGATCGGGGTCAATCCGCTGGGATGTCCGGTCGACGTGGTGGTCGCGGTCTGGGAATGGGGCAAGTACCTAGGGAAGGAAGCTCTCGAACAAGGTGTGGATGTTTGCGTTTCCTCCTGGACCCGTATCGCCCCAAATACGCTACCGGCACTGGCCAAGGCAGGTGCCAACTACATGAACTCCCAACTGGTCAAGATGGAGGCCCTCAAGAACGGTTATTCTGAGGGAATTGCGCTCGACAACCAGGGGTATGTCAGTGAAGGCAGTGGAGAAAATATCTTTCTCATCAAAGGCGGCATCGTACATACCCCGCCCCTTGGTTCTTCAATCCTTCCGGGGATTACCCGTGGGGTCGTTCTTCAGATTTGCCGTGATTTGGGGATCCAGGTGGCCGAGCACGCCATTGCCCGAGAGTTCCTTTACCTGGCGGATGAAGTGTTCTTTACGGGTACTGCTGCAGAAGTCACGCCGATCCGCACCATTGACAAGATCTCGATTGGTTGCGGCTGTCGGGGAAAAGTGACAGCCCAGATTCAGCAGAAGTTCTTCGAGGTCGTCAACACCGGAGCGGAAGACCGACACGGATGGCTGAGTTTTATTCATTCAATCCGCGAAACAAAGTGATCTGGAAAGCGTGCTTTTAGATTGGGGATTGTCGGATTCGTCAGCCCGAAGAGCACGACGCATCGGGAGCACAGCATCTTGGCGAGATGCATTACCCGCTGGTGCGCTAACGCATTCTCCTGCTACTGGCTATTGTCTAATTGGCCATCAACGCGATTCCTATAATTCCATATTGAAATTCTACAGAATATCCCGTACTCTCAAAACCACCTCGTAGATCAAAAGTTGGAGCGTATTCAGACGCATCAGCGGCTGGCTTGAATAACTTAATCAAGACAGCAGCCGCCAGGGCCGCTTATCAGCCCAAGAGTCTGCCGCCTCGTGCTGTCAACGATCCTGGACTTCTGGAGAAGAGAAACTCGATGAAACTAAGCTTCGGGATGACTTTGTTGATACTGAATCTATCGGCCCTCATCGTCCTTCATGCGAACCCAAAGGAAACTTCGGTGGCGACTCGGGTAGCGGGAGGCGATTATCCCTTAAACTTGCTCGAGATTGATCGGCACTTCTTAGTGAGCACAAATAATGGATACGGAACTCAATATCTTCAGTCCTACGATGAGATAAGCCGAAAGGTTATCGACAGACTTGAGCTTCCCAGCTTGTGGTTCGGCCTCGCCTACCAACCAACTACCAAGCTCCTGATTGCTTCAAATGGGAAGAGCGGAGTGTACACCGTCTCCTTTGAAAATGGCTCTTT
>DATKMG010000323.1:0-3427 GCA_035541995.1 Terriglobia bacterium | reverse complement strand
TTTTTTAGCAGCGCGGAGACTGATTGGATCTAGAGTATCGCCCATGCCTGACTACCCTATTCGCGCGGTCTCAAAATTGACGGGTTTGAGTGTTGACACTCTCAGAGCCTGGGAACGCCGTTACCGTGCCATTGTGCCCAGACGGAACACACTCGGAGACTTTCATGTCTTCGAGCAGCACCTGCTGCGTTTGGGAGCAAGATTCTGAAGATGGGTCGATTTCGAACTAGGTGGTGGTCTATCCAAAAGAACTTTGTGGCCTTTAACCACACGCGGCCATCGACCTGGAAAGGGCAGGGCGTATTCACCAAAGATGTAGGAGGGCATCGGCTGATGAGGCACCGCTACTCGATCGAGCGAGAGCAGTTCGTTCCCAGACCCCTGTTGGAGGTGTTTGCGTTCTTTGCCGATGCAGCCAACCTGGAAGTTTTGACGCCGGGGTTCTTGAGATTTCGGATTCTGACTCCTGTCCCGATCCGGATGGCTGCCGGTACTTTGATCGACTACCAAATCCGAATTGCCGGAATTCCCCAGCGCTGGAGGACCCTCATCGAGGTTTTCGAAACGCCTCGGCGGTTTGTGGATGTTCAACTCCACGGTCCGTATGCCTTGTGGAGGCATACGCACGAATTCAGCGAATCGGCAGGGGGCACAACCATTCGAGATTCTGTTGAGTACGAGATACCATTCGGGCTGCTTGGAGTGATGGTACGAAGGCTGCTTGTCCGGCGTTTGTTGGAGGCTATATTTGACTATCGAAGGGCCAAGATCGAGGAAATCTTCGGCCCAGATACGACGGAGGGGCTGTGAAAGACTTTCTGATGGCAATTCTCCTCGGTGGAATGATCATGCGCACTGCGTGGGGACGCGATCCGGATATTCCCTACAATAACGATGCCGCCTTGAAGGTCGGAATGGAATTGCCGATGCTCAAAGGGGAGTATCTAACGGGCAGGAGTGCGCTGGTCCCTGAGATGGTCCGCAGCAAGATTGCGCTGCTCGCGCTCGGCTTCACCTACGATTCGCGGTTCGCGGTCGATAGTTGGTGTGAGCGCTTCAGCCAGGAATTCAAGACGTCGGACGGTATCACGTTTTTCGAGGTGCCGATGATCGGTGGTTTGGCAAGACTCGGGAAATGGTTCATCGACAGCGGAATGCGGAAGGGAACGCCGAAGGAAAAACACGAAAACGTCATTACCGTCTATGGTGGGGTGGAACCGTGGAAGAAGCGGGTTGAGTATAAAGACCCTAAAGCGGCCTATCTGATTTTAATCGACCGGCAAGGGATCGTGCGATGGCTGCACTCGGGTCCATTTGACGCCGCGCAGTTTGCGAACTTGGCGGCATTGGTCAATCAGCTTCGTCCCCCAGCTTAATTTCTCCGAGGTGCTCAGCATAAGTGGTGCTTTCGCAATCGACTGTGGTAGCCCACCTGTAACTCACTCTCGTGGTACAGCTTGAGATTCAATTTGAGGTCATCAGTTCTAGCGTCGACAAGGTCCAGGAACCATGAAGAGTGTGGTTAGCCAAATTCCCATCCTGGTACAAAAGCACGTTCCATCACCGTTACTTGCCAACCGGCAATTCTATTAGTTTCATGCAGACCCAATTTTGGCGAAGTACAAGCGTATAGTGTGGGGCTGCAGTGTATGATCACGGCAGGGGCGCAGGCCGGCGGTCCGCCGAAAGGGCTCAATTACAACCCGCGCTCCGTGTTAGGAGATCAACGTGAATATTCGCTTTTCTCAATCGCACGACGCTGATACTGCTTCGTATTCAGGCAAGGGCAAGGCGCAGGCTCGTGGTTTGTGGTTGCAGGCACCGAGCTTAATCGGGTGCGTGGCGATGCTGAGCTTGGCTTCCGTGGCGCGGGCCGCGGAACTGCCCAGGCTGCGCATTCGCACGGCCGGAGTGAACGCGCATCACCTTATCGAGGATGCGAACGACAAACCCATCTTCATGGTTGGTATCTGCCCGCAGAACTTCATCCAGACGGTCTCCATGGCCAATATGAACGCGTATTTTAAGGCCCGGCACGAGCGGGGATTTAATATCGCCTGGGCGATGATTTCCGGACGGTATCTATCTACTTCTCGGCCCGATCAATGAACCGGGCATGGAGTGGCCGAAGCACAGCCAGGCGGATTGCGTTGCCTGGGGCAGGTTCTGGGGCGATCACTACGCGAAGTACCCTCCCTTGTGCTCAAAATCGCGGGAAAGCGCTTTAGTCATAAGGGAATGAAGGCAAGTCACCCACATTCGATTGCACCAGCTCCAGATTTTATTCTTGATCAACTTGAAACTTATACCCGACGCCGTGTACGGAACAGATGACTTCCTGTTCAGGCAGCACGGAGGCGACCTTGCGGCGCAGGTTTCTTGATGTGGGTGTCTATTGTGCGCCCATATCCCCCATAATCATATCCCTGAATCCGGTCCACCAACTCCGTGCGGGGGAAAACCCGGCCCGGGTGTTCCATCATGACCCTGAGCAAATTGAATTCAATCGGAGTTAATTTCACTTCCCGCCCCTACCTTAAGTTGATATGCCGTCCCTTGGACCTGAAGTGGGAATTCCAAGTTTTCTCAATTTGGAATAAAGGGTGGAAGGATTTATACCCAGCAACTGCGCAGCGCCTTGGGCTCCTTTGATGTGACCCCGGCATTTTTCCAGAGTGTGCAGGATATGCTGACGCTCCAATTCTGGTCCTAACAGCGGGGAACTCATCACCAATCTCTTGAAGAGACTTCAAAAGAACAGACATTGCCGGCTCGTCAGGTTGTCCAGGAACGCCAGCGTTTGTCACTTGAATTCCAGGGCCATTTGCCGGGCCGTCGGCCACGAGAATCTCCGCCACCGGCGCTCCCAGCAGATCGATTATGTGAAGGCCAAGCTTCTTGGCCTCGATTATATCCTGGAGAATCGCGAGTTCCACTACCTCCCGACCAAAGAGGAAAAGGTCTCATTCTTCACAAAGGTCCTCACTCTGGATGTCGATACCAGCGGCTTTCCTTCGGGGAAATGCCTCTTGACGATTCGTCAAGTTGGTTGGGGATGGAACACCTACCCTGTGAAGGTAAAATGAAGACACTCCTATTCTCCGTTGAGGGGGCGTTCCAAGCTGGAATCTAATAACCTCCGCCCGGGCAATTCAGGGAGCGGTGATGCAGTCCACCGACAACTGGAATCGGAGCCATCTCGTCCAGGCGTGGTCTCGTCGTCTGCGCGGTTGTGGAACAACTCTCCCCTTGACATTGGTACCATATATGTTACCATTATCCATGATCGATGTGCGGGAGTATCTGGACCATGAGGAAAACAGTCCTTACGCGGTTTGGTTCGACGACCTGAGCGCGCAGGCCGCCGCGAAGGTGACCATGGCGGTCACGCGGTTAGGGCAAGACAATTTTTCAAACGTCAAAGGCG
>DATKMG010000322.1:0-2448 GCA_035541995.1 Terriglobia bacterium | reverse complement strand
CTGCTGCCCAAGGAACGCATTGCCAAGATCGGTGGTCCAGGCAATATCATCTGCCAGGCGCTTCACAACTTCGGGTAAGGCGGCCAATGCCTGAACGCTCGGATCCCACGGTTGCTTCGCCACCGCATCAGCCAACTCTTTTTCCTTCAGGCTCTTGTTCTTCTCCAGCCACTGCTGAAGCTGAATAATCTCCAGCGGATAGGTAGAGGCGGCCATGGCCTGAGCGAGAAGCGGATCGGGATACAGCGCAATCGGCGCGACCAGCGAATCCAACTGTTCTGGTGGAATCTTGACGCTTTGATCCGCAGACGAAGACGGCGTCGCTGCCTGAGAAGACGCAAAGGCTAATGTCTCGCCCGGCAATAGCGAAAGCGTGCATAACACCACTACCAGAGAGTGAAGAACGTCGCGGCATCGCATGGCTTTCATGCCTACCTCTTGTTCCAGTGCGGTGGAACACCTTGGTACTCGAGATGCGCGCCTCAATCGGTTATCGGGCTGCATGAACTCACTGGAACAACCCGCGTTAAGGTGTAGCTCCCATGGTTGAGCTCGTCCTCTGTCAAAAATGACAGTAGAGGACAGATCAGACGATAACTTCGAGCAGTGCCTTCGTCTCGATTTGCAGGCGAGTTGCTAACGTCACCGGGACACGCAAATCTTGTGTCCCGTAGTATCCAGCTTCGCCATCCATCTCCACCACTGGTGAAATTGACAGTCCTGTCTTGGAGAGTCCCAGGAGAATTCAACGCACCGTTGGCGACGATGGGGTTGGCTTTCATGTGGAGTCGCCCATGAAAGAGCGAGACCCAGGTCTCGTCAGGAGGGGCCCACGTGGCCCACGTCTGACCATTCAAAAATGTTGGGGTGCCCTGGGTCTCCCAGTTTGGAGACCTGGGTTACCGAACGCTCAACCACCCGGGTGCCCCATCCTGCGCACAGCATTACCGTGCGTAGGGTGGGACATCAGGATGCTGGCGCTCGAACGAAGCCAGGAGGTAGAAGCTGGCAGCTAGGAGCTGGAAGGCGGGTGCCCCGGAGCATGCCCTGAGCGTAGTCGAAAGGTCCCTCGACTTTGGGGACTTGGGAGGGCGGCCGCCCGTGCTCCCGCCGCCAGTCGGTCCAGAACTACTCGATTTCCAGCGCCGGCTCAAACAGACCTCCTGCCCGCGGGAAAACACGGAACCCGTTCATTGAACATACGCCCGTGACCGCCATCACAGCCCGTCCACGAGAACCTGCCATAATCAATCCACCGCCTCCTGAAAAGGGGGCGATTCGCATTCCGGGGAGAAAAAATACCCCACCCCCCCCTATAGTTCAGTTGGGGCTGGGGAGAAAAAGAAAATTCCCCCACCCCCTCTATGCGGCCGGCGACCCGGCCGAGCCCAACCGGGAGTGGTCGGGTGACATCACGTATAGCGCCTCCGAGGAAGGCTGGTTGTTCCTGGCGGTGGTGATCGTCCTGTTCAGGCGCAAGGTGGTGGGCTGGTCCATGCGGCCGGACATGCATCGCAGCCTGGTCATCGACGCGCTGGAGATGGGCCTGTTTCAGCGCCGTCCCGCCAAAGGCGAACTGATCTTCCACCGCGATCGCGGCAGCCAGTACGCCAGCGAGGACTTCCACCGGGTGATCGGAAGGCGCCAAATCCGGGCCTCCATGAGCCGCAAGGGTAACTGTTGGGACAACGCGGTAAAAGAGACGCTGTTCGGATCGCTGAAAGTGGAGCGGCTGCATGGTCGTTGCTTTTGAAGCGCAGGAGGTGTTCATCGTCGCGGCTTCCATCAGCTCGCTGTCACGCGGCCGCCGCGGTGACGTGCACGCGGTCGGCGCTTGACAGTCCCCGCCCGTGCGCCAAGGTTATGTGGTGCACATCACGGTCTCATTATGCCGTGATGCAAGGAGATCGAAAGTTCCGCCACCGCGCGAACCGCTCGCGAAACCGCAATCTCCCTTTCCGCGAAAGATGAGTGCCCTTGCTGTACGAGCAGCGCCTCGATCGCAAATTCTCAGATGTTTACTCTCCCGCTTTGTTCGAGATCGTGGAGAGATAAGCCACGGCGGCCGCCGCCGTAAGCTTTACCTCCATGTCCTTGTCGTTCAGGCCAAGGCTCAAGTCGGACAGCACAGTGGTATCACCGCGTCGAGCCAGAGCATCGTAGGCAGCAGCTCTCACCAGCGGGTGCTGATCTGAGAGCGCTGCAACTATCGCCTTTTCGGAGAGTGGATCTGGATCCTTCGCGAGAGCTTTGATCGAAGTTGCTTTCAAGATTGGGTCCTTAGCCTTACTGGCTTGGACGGCCTGAAAGGCCGCCAAACCGATGCCCCCATATGGCACGAATCCAATTCCTTGCTCAAATGCCATCTTTTCCGTTTGCTTGGGGTTTGACATCAAATTGCTCAGCTCTTGCTTTTGATCTGACACCAACCCTTCACCTGATTTCTTT
>DATKMG010000321.1:0-3572 GCA_035541995.1 Terriglobia bacterium | reverse complement strand
ACCATTCAGCAGCCCTGGCAGACTGTTGTGGGCAAAAGCAAGGTCGTGGCAGACCACTGCAACGAACTTCATCTCTGGTTGGAGGAAGCCCGCCCGACGCGACGCCAGCTGGAAGTCCTCTTTCGCGCCTACAATGACGGTGTAGCTTTTCGCTATTTCCTTCCCGAACAGCAGGGAGTTCGGGATTTCCGCTTGACCTCCGAGCGCTCAGAATTCCACTTTGCTGCCAACCATGTGGCCTGGGCTGCCCAATATGGGACCTATGCTTCCTCGCAGGAAAGAGAATTCGATAGGATTACCCTGAGCCAGATCTCCCCTTCCTCCATCATCGGCTTGCCGATGCTGATTCAGGCGGGCGAAGGGGCCTGGGTTGCCATTACTGAAGCCGCTCTCGAAGATTGGGCCGGAATGTACCTGGCGGGTGCCGGTACCTGTCCTAATGCCGTGGTGACGTCATTGTCTCCGCGGCCCGACGAACCTGGGGTCCTGGTCAACAGCAGAGCGCCCCGTTACTCCCCCTGGCGGGTTCTGATGATCGGACAACGACCTGGAGACCTGATTGAATCGAACCTCGTTCTCAACCTGAGTGAACCCTGCGCCCTGGCTGATACCTCCTGGATCAAGCCCGGCAAGTCAGCCTGGGACCGCTGGTGGAGCGGCGATTACGCACCGGATGCCAATTTTAAAATCGGGATGAACACCGCCACCATGAATTATTTCACCCAATTCGCTGCCGACATGGGGTGGGAATATGTCCTGGTAGATTGGACCTGGTACGGCGACCCGCTCAATCCCAATGCGGACATTACGAAATCCATACCGGAGGTCGATCTGCCGGCGATCATCAAATATGCCCACGACCGAAATGTGAAGGTCCTGATCTGGTTGCGCTGGAACCATGTGAATCGTCAGATGGACCAGGCCTTCCCTCTTTACGAAAAGTGGGGAATTTCTGGTGTGAAGATCGACTTTATGGATCGAGATGACCAGGAGATGGTCAATTTCTATTATCGTGTTGTCAGGAAGGCCGCCGAACATCATCTTCTGGTGGACTTCCACGGCGCGTATAAGCCAACCGGGTTGAGACGGACTTATCCGAACCTGATCACACGGGAAGGAGTGATGGGCAACGAATACAATAAATGGAGCACCCGCATCACTCCCGAACACAAGCTTACGCTGCCTTTCACGCGGATGTTGGCCGGGCCGATGGATTTCACTCCCGGCGGGTTTCGAAACGCGACTAAGGCCGCCTTCCGCGCCCAGGATACGGCTCCCTTCGTGATGGGGACCCGCGCCCAGGAGCTCGGGATGCTGGTGGTATACGAAAGTCCATTGCAGGTTCTGTGCGATTCTCCTTACAACTATCGTGGGCAGCCCGGCCTGGAGTTCTACCGGCTCGTTCCCACGACCTGGGATGAAACAAAGGTCCTGGACGGGCAGGTGGGGGAATTCATTGTCATGGCTCGCAAGTCCGGCAACCGCTGGTTCATTGGGGCTATGAATGACTCTAAGCCCCGAACTGTGGAGGTCTCCTTGAGTTCGCTGGGCACTGGGAAGTATTCGCTCCAGTATTTCGCCGACGCCCAGGATGCCGCTGATTTTCCCGACCATGTTTCGATTGCGACCCGGGAGATCGCCACGTCAGAGAAACTTGCAATTCAAATGGCCCCGGGCGGAGGATATGCGGGGGTATTGACTCCATTGCCATGAATACGAATCCTGTCTCAGAAAGAGGGATGTTGGGCGCCCGGCTCCACGGCCCGAAGGACATGCGGGTAGAGCGTCTTCCGTCGCCACCCCGACCAGGCCCCGGCCAGGTGCTGTTGCGAACTTCGGTCACCAGCATCTGCGGATCGGACCTGCACACTTACCTGGATGGGTACGTAGGAGATACTGCTCTAGAGGCCCCACTGGTCCTGGGCCATGAGTTTTCCGGAGTGGTAGAGACAGTTGGACCTGACGGCAGTGATGGGGACGACCAAGCACTCAAGGCTGGCCAGCGCGTTGCCGTCGACCCTGCACAGCCTTGTGGCCGGTGTGAGTTCTGCGAGAAGGGTCATCCCAACCTTTGCCGCCGACTGCACTTCTGTGGGCTCTACCCTGACGATGGCTCTCTTCAAGAATGGATGCTGATGCCGACACGTTGTTGTTTCCCTTTGCCTGACACGCTGAACGATATCGAAGGAGCACTGCTGGAGCCGCTGGGAATTGCTCTGCATGCGGTGAATCTTGCCAAGTTGAAGGTCGGAGAGAGCGTTACAATTCTGGGTGCCGGGCCGATCGGACTGCTGATATTGAGATTGGCGGCACTTTCCGGGGCACACCCGATCGTAGTCACTGACCCTCATGGGTGGAGGCTGGACTTTGCCCGTAGATGGGGAGCAGACCTTGCTATCCACGTTGGAGCTGTCGATCCAGTTAAAGCCGTGATGGACTTCACCCATAGTCGTGGAGTGGACGTGGTCATCGAGGCGGCCTGGGGCGCGGAGACTGTTGAGCAGTCGGCGGAGATGGCCTGCCTGGGAGGACGGATTGTGCTGGTAGGGATTCCTCGCCAAGACCAACTGCTGATGCGGGCCTCCGCAGCACGGCGCAAGGGCCTCACGATCAAGCTTTCTCGCCGCATGAAACACACCTATCCGCAGGCCATTTCCCTGGCCTTGCGAGGTCAAGTCGACTTGATGAGCCTGGTTACTCATAGATTCTCTTTGTCTCAAGCCCCTGCAGCCTTTGCCTTGAATGCCGACTATCGGGACAAGGTAATCAAGGTCGTCATCGAAACCGGAAATGCAGGATAGGATTGGATGGACCTTCCCTGCGGCGGTTCACCGCGAAAGAACGAGACAATGAATCCAACCTTGACTACTTCGGGGCTCGCTACTTCTCCGGGGCCCAAGGTCGGTTTACAACCGTAGACCCGCTGATGGCCAGTGCAAAGGCGAGCGATCCGCAGACATGGAACCGCTACGCTTACGCCCTCAACAATCCTCTGCGATACGTTGACCCAAATGGCATGGAAGTTCCTGATGAGTGTGCAAAGAATCCCAACTGCACCATCAAGGTCAAGGTCAACGTGATCTACGACCAGACTGTAAACAAGGGTAAGGGGCTCACAGCCGAGCAGGAAAAGCAGTTTGAGCAGAAGCAGATTGAAAAAGCCCAAAAGGGCTTCGGCACTTCCAATATCAAGCTCGACGTTACATATACAGCTGGCTCGTACACGGTAGGCGATGATGGCCGGACGTATGTCACTGGAATCCGTTCGGATTCGCTGAACGTTGTCGCTTCAACCGCTACGCCAAGTGGCGCTACAGGGGACTCGCAGGTCATAACCAAAACCGACACGGCCATTACGTTTATCAATTTCAAAGACGCGCACAGCGTGAACTTCTATCCCTTCTTTACGAACACCACTGAGCACGTGTTTGCCCATCAATTTCTGGGTGACGTTTACAAGCAGCTGAACCCATTTTCGTACGAGGCTAACGAGTTCGTTGTGGATGCCAAAGTCGCGGTCCAGGCGGTAGGTGCAAGTCAGCAATCCTTCCGTGTTGGGTTGGAGCCGAGGC
>DATKMG010000320.1:0-4320 GCA_035541995.1 Terriglobia bacterium | reverse complement strand
TTTGGCTGACATTCTTTTCCCATCCTTCGTGTAAATTGTCGAGCTCAACTTCTTGCCATCCTTCGAAACTTCAAGAGTGTTGCGGCTCACGATCTGGCCCCCCTTTTTGGCAAAGATTTCGATTAGGTTCGGCTTAGGCCGACTGGCTGACGTCAGCATTTCTGGAAACTCTCCGGGAACCAGATGGTCTCTGCCGTCCAGATTGAGCTCGACGGTGTTCGATACCTTGTCTCCTGCTTCGTGCGTGCCCTCGACTGTAAGCCGGTATCCGTTAGGGGTCGGATCGAACCGCATTGTCGCGCTGACGGGATGGTGATCAGGATCCATCCTGGACTTGGTCAAGTTCAGCTTCCAGTTCCCGGCGAAGGGATCGGGGGCTGCGAGTCCCGTGTCGGGAATGAATAGGGTAATAGTGAAGCACATCCCGAGAACCGCGCTTTTCGATAGACCAATTCCCATGGAGATTCCTTCCTTCTTCGAGAAGTCCAACCTCAGGACGTTCCCGGCTGGGATCGCAGGAGACACACTGTCTGCCGGCCAAAAGTCGCATGGCTATCCCCTAACTTCGTGGTCAAGAGGTGACTTTGATTGGAAATCCTACCACTGGTTTATCCTGAAAGACACAGCAGAGTGCGCAAACCCGCCTGCTGCCTCTGATTGCCGTTGCTCCTTTTATTTCTGCTTCCGCAATTCCCGGTGGGGATTGCGACCTTTGTTCTCCGGTACAGTTTTAAGGCAGGAACCGACACAATCGAAAAGAACGCCCGGGCAACTCTGGTCTTTGTCAAAGACCGCGGGGCTTGGAAAATAGTCCATGAGCATTTCTCTACTTTCAAACCCAATCCGTGACCTGCTCTGGCGGAAAAATTCATATCGTTCTGTGGAATGACAACACCCAACCGGTGCTTCCATCATCAACTATTGGTATTCCAATCGTAGCTCGCGTGCGCGGTATAGGTTGAGACTCAATTGGGGGCCATCAGTACTGGTGTCGGCAAGGACCACGAATCATGAACAGCCTCAGCTGTCCAAACCGGCACTGCCCCCCCAAGCGAGAAAAGGTGACGCCGGAGCCATCATATTCGCGCCTTCCAGTGGCGGTCTAGCAACACTGGATGGCGGAAGCACTCGCAGCACCAGCAATCCGGAGCTTCATTCGGAAAGATCGACAACACGCACGGCCCCTACGGGAACTGTCAGTTTCACCTCCGTTGCCACCCTGTCCCGGGTAGACTCAAGTTCAGTACCAGACACCACCTCGACAGCTTTGCCGTGGACTTGGCCGAAACGGACGGTCACATCTGAAGTATCCCCCCAATTCACCAGGACCGCCATCATTCCTCCTGGATACTGGAGGCCACGTAATGTGATGTCGGCTGAACCCCGGGTCACTTGCACAGTCAGATCAGCAGCATGTTCCAAGGCAGGAGACACTATCCACTTCTGCACTCGCGGGCTGCCATGGAGATAATAGCTCAACGTGAGGGCTGACCCGTAATAGATCGCCCGGCCTTTGCCGAAACGATGCAAGGTCGCAAAAGGCTGTCCCTCGGCGTCGCGCAGGAGGACTTCTGCCTCCTTCAACTCCAGGGGCATTCTCCAGCGCTCTCCACCCTGCTCTTTCTCGGAAGTGAGCGAGTAGGGTTCAGTCACCGGTTGAATGTCGTAACATTCAAAACCGAACACGTCCACAAGTCCGCCAGGGAGTGGATCCCGTATCTCACCATACTCCGTCTTCCAGCCGAGCAAACCATCGGCCCAAACCGTACCTCCCTCCCGCACAAAAGAGCGAATTGCCGGCAGAGCGTCCCCGTCGATGGCGTAGGCGTAGGGCAGATAAAGCACCTTGTAGCTCGAGAGGGCTCCGGCCTTCAATTGAGCGACGTCCACGAACACCACGGGAACATGAGCGTCGTGCAGGGCGCGGTAACACCCGATCTCTGACCACTCCGGTTCCCGCGCACGCTTTGCAGAGGCTTGTTGTCGGCCATCAATTTGTGCCAGCAGTTGCGCCTGACGATTCCAGAGAATTGCGATGCCCGTCGCTTGCGGCTTGGCATGGGCCAGTGCCGGGAGACGCTGAAGCGTTTCGACGACCGCCTTGGCGGCTTCCGCCCGTTCGGAAGGGTGACCGGTCAGGCTGACCATGCTCCATTCGCCAGCCTCGTTGCTCTCCGTTCGTGGATGCCACAGCCAGAAAATCACCGACCGGGCTCCTGCCCCGTAGGCATCCCAAAGCCAGCGCGTAAGTTCACCCGGTGTCGGATTCATGGGCCGGCCTCCGGTGAATACGGTCGGACCGGACTGCAGTTCGGTTACCCACCAGGGCCGGCCGGCAGCGGCTCCGGACAACTGATCGATGGCATAGGCGAACGCGATTCCGAAATCTTTCCTGCTGAACTCATTGAATCTCCAGGCCGCATGGATAGAGGCCCCCACTGAGTCTGCAGTAGCCGCCTCCCGCCAAGCATCGTGCCAGGGGTTGATGTGGGTCGAGTGCTTTTGATCGAGTTTCCGAACGCAGCTGCTGATCCATCGCAAGTGCTCGCAGAGATTGTCGATGCGAAATTCATTCCAGTCTACGAAAGAGTAGTAGTCCGCCCAACCTTCTGCGGTCCACTGGTTCGGCGAGATCTGAACCTCGGAGAAGCTGGAGAGCTGAGGAAACCATCGTTTGTTCAACGCTTCGACGCTCCCGTAGCGCGCCTGCAACCACTTAGCGAAGGCTTCCATAGTAGGACGGCCGTATTCGTTTCGCCGGACATCGGGTTCGTTCATCAGCAGCCAGGCGCCCTGAGCGGGGTGATCCTTATAGCGGCCGACTACTTTTTCCAGGTAAACCGCTGCGCGCTGACGGTATTCCGGGTCGTTCATATCAGCGCGCAAATGGTAAAAGACCGTCAGCCTCATCCAACCCGGAGGGTCTTCCGCACACAACGTGGCGGCAATCTTGATTCCGTTCGCTGCAGCCGCATCGTAGATCCAGTCGTAATGTTCGAAATTCCATTCGTCACGTTTGGGCTCGACGTCATGCCAGATGATGAAGATTCGTGCGATGGCAAATCCATGGTCCCGCATGAGGCGGAAATGCTTCTGTACGGATTCCCGGGTCTCCGTGCGGTTCAGGAAGAACTCAGCTCCCAGGCTAATCTTGTCGTTGATATCGTCACTGCCAGACTGCAGGGGGTTCGAAACACAGTGGCTTGCTACGAACAAAAGCGATAGCAAAGAAATGATGAAGTGGGAAACTGCCAAACCGGTGTGTCCGAGCTTTAGCTTCAATCGAAAGCGCATGTCTTTCTCCTTGCGCCGGACTGGAGTGGTACGGGATTCTCTTCAGCGCAAATCAAGAATTCTCGTTTTTGGACTCTTGCGCAGGCACCATTCTACCCCTGGACACCGGGTCGATGGCATGATCTGAGGCGGACCAAGGGTGTCTGAATCCTCGTTTCAGAAATTGAACTTGAGGGCAAACTGGATCACGCGCGGATCTCCCGCCGAGGTGATCGAGCCGAATCCGGGAGTAGCCAAGACCGTGTTGGGAGCGTTTAACGGTGGCGTATTGGTGAGATTGAAGAACTCGGCACGGAATTCCACGTTCATTCGCTCCCGAATGTAAGTTCGTTTGATTAGGGCCAGGTCGACATCCTGGTAGTCCGGGCCACGAACCGGATTGCGAGAGCTGGTTCCCAACTTGAACTGCGGCGCGACCACAAAAGCAGCCGTGTCAAAGAACTGTGCGGTGCTACGTTCATTGCCCGGCAACTCCGGGTTAGCCACTCGGTTCGGCCTTTGCGTGCCGAAGCCGGCAAAGGCGTTGAAGTTCGTTGCCTGGGTGACGGCTAGAGGGAATCCGGATTGAAAGGTCGTCACCCCGGCCAGTTCCCAACCTCGAATGAGCCTTCCTGTAAATCCTCCCGGATTAAAGCGGCGCCCCGGCCCAAACGGCAGCTCGTAGGTGTAACTGGCGACGAAGACGTTTGGAATATCGCCGGTCGACAAGTCCCGTTCAAGCCTCCGATTGAAACTGTCTGCCACCGGAAAGTTAGCCACCGGACCTGTCAGGATGCTCGCGTCAAAAACCGAAGAGGCTTCATCGATCAGTTTCGAGCGGGTATAACAGATCAAGAAAGAGAAACCTGAAGAGAAACGCTTTGCCAGTTTGACTTCTAAGGCATGGTAGTCGGTGTTCCCGACGTTGTTCCGGTACAGGCTTACCGTGGTGAAGCGAGGGAAAGCCTTCAGGAGCTGACCTTGTGGGATGGTGGGGTCACCCAGTGACGAGGAACGGGGGATCTCTCCGAAATACGGATTGGGCAC
>DATKMG010000319.1:0-14019 GCA_035541995.1 Terriglobia bacterium | reverse complement strand
TTATTTCCTAACGAATGCGCTGTTCACCCACTTCAATGAGCGTGAGGCAAGGCTGGAGGTTCCACGCTCACCCCTCCTTCCCAGTGGCCAGCTCCGATTGCCGCCGGAACCCCGTCTCCAGTTGGCTCCAGGTCATCCGATGCATCCTCTGGAGGAGATGAAGCAATTGAAGGATGCTGAGGAGGCGATTCTCAATTCGTATGGTTGGGTGGACCAGCAGGCCGGGACAGTCCGAATCCCTATTGAAGAAGCCAAACGTCTGGTGCTTCAAAAAGGATTTTCATCGAACCCGGAGGGCAAGGGCGAGCCGGGAATCCCGCAGGTATCCAGTTCGGGTAGGACCTGGGAGAGGAGGGAGTGATGAACAGCAAATCAAAAAACAAATTTCTTCTTGCATTATTCTTCATCGTATTTTGCTCGACGACTCCGGCACAGTATCGAATTCCCCCCATCGGGCAGACCCCTAGAGGCATTCCCGAAAACTTGCGTAATGTCGGTATTGACCAGAAACTCAACGAACAGGTTCCCCCAGGGCTGGTTTTTCGCGACGAGACCGGAAGGGTTGTTCATTTGGGGGAATACTTTCGCAACAAGCCAATCATTTTGAACCTGGTTTATTTTGAATGTCCAATGTTGTGCACCCAAGTGCTGAATGGCTTGGTGAGCTGTTTGAGGACACTCAATTTCACCATCGGGAACGAATTCGAGGTCATAACAGTCAGTTTCAATCCCCATGAGGGTCCACCTCTGGCCGCGGCGAAGAAGGAAGCCTATCTTGACCGTTACTCCCGCCCTGGATCTGAGGGCGGCTGGCACTTTCTAACCGGGGGTGAAGAAGCCATTCAAGCCCTGACAAAGGCTGTCGGCTTCCGCTATTCCTATGATTCCCGCACGGGTCAATACGCCCATGCTAGTGGGATAATGCTTCTAACACCTCAAGGAAGGGTCTCCCGCTACTTCTACGGGATTGAGTATGCCCCTCGTGATCTGAGGCTCGGATTAGTGGAAGCCTCGGCAAACAAGATCGGAACCGTCACCGATCAATTGCTGTTGTTCTGTTACCACTATGATCCGCGTGAAGGGAAATACAGCACGGTCATCCTGAATCTAATACGGCTCGGAGGAGTATTGACCTTACTGGCGCTTGGAGTGGCCTGGTTTGCATGGATCCGTCGAACTACGTGGCGACATCAACTGAACGGAGGAAGGGTCCAGTAAGATTATGAAGTGGACATTGCCCTTGTTTCCTGAGCAGGCATCCTCGATGGCAGGACGGGTGGATGCTCTTTATTTTTTCCTGGTTGCCGTCACTATCTTCTTTTCTGTGTTGATTGCTGCCCTGGAGATTTATTTTGCCATCAAGTATCGGCGACGATCCGAGCGGGAGTTCCCGGAACCGATCGAAGGCTCGATGAAGCTAGAGTCCATTTGGATCATTATTCCCTTTGTGCTCTCTATGGTGATGTTCGTATGGGGAGCCAGCGTCTATTTTGCCCTCTACCGCCCTCCTCGAAATGCCTTGGAAATTTATGTGGTTGCCAAGCAATGGATGTGGAAGTTCCAGCACCTCGATGGGCAGCGGGAAATCAACGAGTTGCACGTACCGGTTAACCAGAAGGTGAAACTGATCATGGCAACCGAAGATGTGATTCACAGCTTCTACGTTCCAGCCTTCCGAGTCAAGGCTGACGTCGTCCCAGGTAGGTATACCACGGCCTGGTTCGAGGGAACCAAGCCCGGCCGCTATCATTTGTTCTGTGCGGAATATTGTGGAACCAATCACTCGGCCATGGGGGGCTGGGTGGATGTCATGGAACCAGCCGACTATCAAGCTTGGATGAGCGGAGGATCCACAGAAATGTCATTTGCGGCTCTGGGCCAGAAACTCTTCCAGGACCTGGCTTGTCACACCTGTCATCGCAGCGATGCGACTGGTCGGGGACCTGTGCTGGAAGGATTATTCGGAAAAACGGTAACCCTCGCAGGAGGAGGTACGGTCAAAGCGGACGAGGCCTACGTCCGGGAGTCGATCCTAAATCCGAGAGCCAAGGTGGTTGCCGGTTTCGAGGCGATCATGCCGACTTTCCAGGGGTTGGTCAGCGAAGAACAGCTCCTGCAATTAATTGCTTATATCCGATCCATCGGGCCGTCACAAGGCCAAGCGGCGGCTACCGGGGCCGCTGCCGACGACGGCTCACCAGGGAGTGTGCCAGCTGAATCGAAGTCCCCACAGACAAATCCGTCGTCTACCGAACCAAAGAGTGAGAAGCCATGAGTACAGTGACCCTGCCGGTCGAGAGAAGTAAGAATTATCTGAATGTGGATTACGGTGTGAAGTCCTGGCTGCTGACCACAGACCACAAGCGGATTGCACTCCTTTACCTCGCCTCCATCACCTTCTTTTTTTTCATCGGCGGGGCCTTTGCCGTTCTGATCCGATTGGAATTGGTTACCCCTCCGGGAGATCTGGTCTCCTCCGAAACCTACAACAAGCTCTTTACAATGCATGGGATCGTGATGATTTTTTTCTTTCTGATCCCCTCGGTCCCAGCCGTGTTAGGGAATTTCCTGGTGCCTTTGATGGTCGGGGCTCGCGACCTTGCCTTTCCCAAGCTCAACCTGGCTAGCTGGTACATCTATAACCTGGGAGCTCTTTTTACGATTTATGCGATTGTCAGCGGCGGGGTGGACACCGGATGGACCTTCTACACGCCGTACAGCAGCAGTTACGCGAACACCCATGTGATTGCGGCCGCTTTGGGTATCTTTGTTGCGGGTTTCTCCTCAATTCTTACCGGGTTGAACTTCATCGTAACGATCCATACCATGCGGGCCCCTGGCATGACTTGGTTTCGTCTGCCCTTGTTCATTTGGGCTCACTATGCCACCAGCCTGATCATGATCCTTGGGACACCAGTTTTGGCCATCACCATCCTGCTGGTGGCCTTCGAAAGGCTCTTTCACATCGGCCTTTTCGACCCCGCCTACGGGGGAGACCCGGTGCTGTTCCAGCACCTGTTCTGGTTCTATTCACATCCGGCGGTATACATCATGATTCTCCCTTCAATGGGAGTCGTGAGCGAATTGATCGCTGCCTTCACTCGCAAGAATATTTTCGGTTATAAGTTTGTCGCTTTTTCCAGCGTAGCTATTGCCGTATTCGGATTCCTGGTATGGGGTCACCATATGTTTGTCAGCAGTCAGTCTGTTTATGCTGGTCTGATTTTCTCTCTTTTGAGCTACGCAGTTGCCATTCCCTCGGCTGTCAAGGTTTTCAATTGGACTGCTACTCTTTACAGAAGTTCTGTCTCCTACCAGACGCCGATGCTCTATGCGTTTGGCTTCATTGGCTTGTTTACGATTGGCGGACTAACCGGATTGTTCCTTGCTTCTTTAGGCATTGATGTCCACGTCACAGATACGTACTTTGTGGTGGCGCATTTTCACTACATCATGGTGGGGGGAGCCATTATGGGTTATTTGGGCGGCCTTCATTACTGGTGGCCAAAGATTACAGGGAGGCTGTATCCCGAATTCTGGTCGAAAATCGCCGCCCTGATCATCTTCGTAGGGTTCAATTTGACGTTCTTTCCCCAATTCATACTGGGTTACCTGGGCATGCCTCGCCGTTACCATGCGTATCCTGAAGAGTTCCAGGTATTGAATGTGATGTCTTCTGCAGGCGCTTCGATTCTGGGCTTGGGCTACTTGATCCCCATGGTCTACCTGATCTGGTCCATGCGTTATGGGCCAAAGGCGGGCTCGAATCCATGGCCCGCCACGGGTCTCGAGTGGCAAACGGCTTCGCCCCCGCCCACCGACAACTTTCTTGAGACACCCGTTGTCACCTGGGACGCTTATGAATTTACTCCCGAGAATCAAAGGACGGCTATGGTAGAACAGAGAATGTGACTCCTTCGCATCGGGACAGGACTGATTAACCGCAGAGCCGCTGAGACGCAGAGAATTAATCGAATGATAGAGGGCAGAAGAGGGCGTGTCATTCATATGATTGAAATGCATCGAGACTGGGTCTTTATATTTCTGGATCTGCAAACTATAGATTATGAGCCGAGACGTACCATTCCCAATCTGGAGGAGAACCTCTGCGGCTCCGCGTCTCCGCGGTGAGATCAGCTTTGATAGGATGTTTACAGCTTGTTGGAGAAGAAACAAATGAACCGCAGAGCCGCTGAGTCGCAGAGAGTCAATCAAATTACGGAGAGCATCATTGGCTGTGCCATTGAGGTACATCGGGGTTTGGGTCCCGGACTCCTGGAGTCTGCCTACGAGGAATGTCTCTGCTACGAACTAAGCCTGGCTAGCTTGTCTTACAGCCGCCAAGTCCCGCTGCCTTTGGTCTATAAGGGCATTAAGCTGGATTGTGGTTACCGGATGGACATGGTCGTGGAGAACCTTGTCGTCGTTGAGTTGAAGACCGTCGAGAAATTGTTGCCAGTCCATGAAGCACAGCTTCTGTCTTACTTAAAGCTGAGTGGTTTTTCCGTGGGTCTCTTATTCAATTTCCACGTTCCTCTCCTAAAGGATGGGCTAAAACGAATTGTTAATCAACTGGAGGAGAGCCTCAGCGGCTTTGCGGCTCTGCGGTGAGATTAACTTTTGACAGGATGTTTGCTGCTTTTTGGAGACGAAACCATTGAACCGCAGAGCCGCTGAGTCGCAGAGAATCAACCCAATTACGGAGAGACAAGTTGTCTGAAACGCCAATATCGACCCATCCTGACCTCGCCCATCATTTTGACAGCATGGCGCAGCAGCGAGAAGCCTCCTCGCTAGGGATGTGGGTCTTCCTCGTCACGGAGATCATGTTTTTTGGTGGGATGTTTACAGCCTACATGGTTTACCGCACCTATTATCCCGCAGCATTCGCCGGCGCAAGCCACCATTTGAACGTTGTTCTGGGAGGCATAAATACTGCAGTGCTGATCTGCAGCAGCTTGACCATGGCTTTAGCCGTGCTGGGATCACAGGTGGGAAGCAGGAAAATGCTTGCAGGTTTCTTGCTCCTTACCATCCTGTTGGGACTGACGTTTCTCGGAATCAAGGCGGTAGAGTATCATCACAAGTTTGAAGAACACCTGGTACCGGGGCCCAATTTCCGCTACCCCGAGGGTCAGCACGCTCAGCAGATGCAATTGTTCTTCTCCATATACTTTGCTATGACTGGCATGCACGCTCTTCACATGGTGATCGGAGTCGTAGCACTCAGCGTGTTGTTGTGGTTTGGCCTGCAAGGCCGCTATACACCTGAATATCATGCGCCTGTCGAGTTGACCGGGCTTTACTGGCACTTTGTTGACATCGTCTGGATTTTCTTATTCCCGCTTCTTTACCTGATCGAGCGGCATGGCTGAGGGTGCCTTATCAGAATCCATGACCACCAGTACAGGGATGCCCGACAGAATGCATACAGACTGGGTCTCTGTGAACAAAGGACTGCGGTGCTGTATGATGACATTCGTACTTTCTAACGAGAACTAAATGTCCCAACATGTTGTCTCAAAGAAGATCTACTTTGGTGTATTTGCCACGTTGATCGTTTTGACTGTGGTTACGATCGAAGTTGCGATGATTGACCTGGGGAAGATTAATACGGTGGCGGCTCTTACCATTGCTGTCTGCAAGGCAACGCTGGTGATCTTATACTTTATGCATGTGCGCTACAGCTCCAGATTGACCTGGATCGTTGTTGCTTGCGGCTTTTTCTGGCTGATCATTATGATCGCTCTGACCATGAGTGACTATCTTTCCAGGACCTGGATCCAAACCTCTATCCACTGAGACAACTTTTGCGAAGATCCACTTGTCGTTTGAACCGCAGGGTCGCGGAGCCGCAGAAAGTCGATCAGATTCCAGACAGATTCGTTCTTATCCTGAAGGGTGGGCTAAATTATAAACTCAATCATCCGGGGAAGAGTCTCTGCGTCTCTGCGGTGAGTTTGACCGCTGCAGGACCTCTTCCGGTTCCTCCCTCATCAGACCAACTTTTCGGAGCTTCGTGCATGTCTTTGCTCGCCCATTGACGCCTTTTTTTTCAACTTGCACACCTTGAAGCTTGACATCACTTCACTCCTTAAGATAAATATAAGTCACAAATTCACATGAAGAAAACCGTCGGAGTTTTATGTGCTTTGGGCATTTGGAGGTTGAATGCTGACAAAAGATGATCGCGAAACAGTGCCTATGAGCCCTGGAGATGAAAGACAGCCGGAACCAGCCAGTTCGGAAGCGCAGCGGGCCCCCGGAAGATTTGCGTCTTGGTTTGTGAAGGTTTCCCGCGTCTTCCGAGGAACTCGTTCCGAGCCTCTTGGTCCGATTCCAAGGCGACGACGTATTGTGCTTGCGTGCACATTGGGATTCCTGGGAACTAATTTCCTCATGTTCCTGCGTTACTTCTTCCCACGCGTTCTCTTCGAGCCCAATACGGTATTTCGGATAGGTTATCCATCGGATTTTGGTTATGGTGTGGACACCAAGTATCAAAAGGACTATAGGATCTGGGTAGTTCGCAATACTGAAGGTTTGTTTGTGATCTATGCACGTTGCACTCACTTGGGCTGCACTCCCGACTGGAAACCCAGCGAAAATAAATTCAAATGCCCCTGTCATGGAAGCGGCTATGACAGTGAAGGGATCAATTTCGAAGGACCGGCTCCACGACCCATGGACCGGGCCAAAGTGGAACTGGATGCTGAGGGACAGATAGTTGTTGACACCAGCGTTCTTTACGACTGGCCTAAGGGTGGACGTTCCCATTTCCATGATCCAGGAGCTTTCCTGCCGCTGTAGCGGCGCAACGAATTCTTCGTGAGAGCTGGAGGGTCCATATGGCAGGTGAAAAGGAATCTAACAATAACAAGAAAGGCCTGACTACTCTGATCAAGGAGGTTCGGGAAGAGGTTCAGGTTCTTAAGGATAAGGCTGTGGAAGACATGAAAATCCTTAAAGAACCGGAAAAAACCCAGCTCTACAAATCAATTTTCAGGGTCAAGCATGACGAGAAACCACGTAGCCGTGCACTGGGGGTTCTATCCAACGTTTTTCTTCACCTGCATCCGGCCAAGATCAATCGAGATGCAGTGGCTTACAACTATACCTGGGGAATGGGAGGCATTACCTTTTATCTATTTATCGTCTTGACTTTCACAGGCGCCCTATTGATGTTTTATTACCATCCATCCAAAGTTCAGGCGTTTCGGGATATCTTGTATCTCGAGCACGACGTTCCCTTTGGGAAGTTACTCAGAAACATGCATCGCTGGGCAGCTCACCTCATGATTATTACCGTGTGGCTGCACATGTTCAGGGTTTTTCTGACTGGATCATATAAGAAGCCGCGGGAGTTCAATTGGGCTGTGGGAGTGTTGCTCATGCTCCTGACCATGCTTCTCTCTTTTACAGGGTACCTTTTGCCGGATGACCAGTTGGGTTTCTGGGCTGTCACGGTCGGCACGAACATGGCAAGAGCCACTCCGTTACTTGGAAGCGAAGGTCCCTTCGGCCATCAACTCGGGATGACCCCTTACAATGACGTACGCTTTGGGTTGTTGGGGGGTTCCATTGTGGATTCGAATGCGCTGCTGCGGGCTTATATTTGGCACTGTATTGCCATTCCGATCATCGCTGCGGTTTTCATGGGAGTGCACTTCTGGCGCGTCCGAAAGGACGGAGGCATTTCTGGCCCTTCCCCAGTGGTATTGGAATCGGAGATCAAAGAAGAGAGAAAACTGTAGGCCTATCGGGCTCAAGTGATAAATGAACCACGGAGGCACTGAGGCGCAGAGAGTGAATTGAATAATAGGAAGGTATTTTGGGCTGTCCAATTGCAGTGCAGCGAAATCTCGGTTCCAGGTTATACAAGTTCGGCTAAGAGGGGTTGAAACCCATTTTCCACGGGATTGGAAAATGCCTCTGCGACTCCGCGACTCTGCGGTGGATTTGATCAAGGCTTTGAGAGGAGGTTTCAATGGATTGGGGTCAGCTTTGGGAAATTGCCTCAGCGCCGGATAATGTTCCGATCGTGGCATTGTTGGTACTGGTCCCCTTTTATGCCTGGTACGGTCTTCGACAGTCTCTGGCCAACGATCGGTTGATTGCCCAGTTGGAAGGTGATCCCCAGCTCGCCAAAACACATCACCGCAAGGTACAACCTTGGAAAGCCGGCTGGGAGCGTGAAGTTCATGTCTGGCCGTTCTTGCTGCGCATCGAGTTCCTCGCCGCCGTCATCGTGACCCTCTTGCTGATGGTTTGGTCTATTACTCTAAATGCCCCCCTGGAAGAACCTTCTAACCCAACACTGACCATGAATCCGGCCAAGGCGCCCTGGTATTTTCTCGGCCTACAAGAAATGTTGGTCTACTTCGACCCGTGGATGGCAGGAGTGGTGCTTCCAACGCTCATCCTGGTTGGATTGATGGCTATTCCCTATATGGATGCTAATCCGTTGGGGAATGGGTATTACACCTTCAAGCAGCGGAAATTTGCAATTTTGGCGTTTTGTTTCGGATTCATGATTTTATGGCTGTCGATGGTTGCAATAGGGACTTTCATCCGGGGACCCGGCTGGATGTGGTTTTGGCCCGGCCAGACTTGGGATCACAACCGCTTGGTTTTCGAGGCGAACCGAGATCTCCCTGATCTTTTTCGCATTTCCAGTGCCTGGGGGAAGGGAATTTTTGGAGCACTTGTAATAGGTCTCTATGCTGCACTGGCGGGTATTGGTGTGCACAAGCTGATAACGCTGAAGGGCTTCAACCGCAAAGTCTACCAGCGTATGACCTTGCTTCAGTACCTGAGTCTGCAGTTCTTTCTGATTACAATGATGCTTCTACCTGTAAAGATGCTTATCCGTCTGGCATTCCGAATTAAGTACGTATGGATTACGCCGTGGTTCAATATTTGAGGGCAAGAGGACAGAGCAGCGGGTTGGAGAGAAAGCATGTTCAACCATCTGGGAACGAGGGGTTCCTCCGGTCCTTTGGCCTTGATTTTGTAAGGGGAGGAAGCGGTGCCCAACGAACCTATTGCTGAAAATGATCCGGTCTCAACCCAATCGCTGAGCTTGCCGCTTCTGGTTGTTTCTTTGTTGCTAGTGTTCTCCTTGGCCTGGGCCGTATATGAGGAAGTCTATGGTCTCCGCCCCTGGAAGAATTACCAACAGCGCTTTGTGAAGCTCTATACCCAGTTCTTACTGAAGACCAAGCCCAAACAAGCATCAGCTGAAAAGGCGCTGCGTCAATCAGAGGAATTCCGCCATTTGGAAGAACAACTTTTGACGGCTGAAAAGTCCATTGCCCCTCGTCTATCTCAGATAGACCGCGAGCTCAATGCCGAAATTATTCCGGGATTGACCGCGATCACCGAACCTTTTTCGCTAGCTCGGGGACAGATCAGTGCCCTAGTTTATCAGGAGGAAATCGCCAGTCCTTCTGCCAAGGATTCTATCCGGCGTGAAATCGATGGAGTCAAAAAGGGTCCTTTTACGGTGGAATTCTCAAACCCCGACGTCTCGGGCAAGACAAGAAAGGCGAGTTTTTCTTTTGACGAGTTGGAGGCTGAATTCAATCGCCTTCAGGCCCGCAAAGCAAGTCTGAGTTCCGAACGAGCAGAGTTAGTCCGTCCATCTACAGAATTAAGACAGAACCGAGACGCCTATCTGAAGGACCATCTGGAGGGTTTGACTGAGGAGCAGGTGGCTGGTTTGTTGCGAAAAACGGAGAAGTTCAACGTGGAGATCAAGCAAATCCACGTGAAAGAGGTAGGTCTGGTAGATCGCTGCGAGTCTTGTCACGTCGGGATCCGTGAGCCACTGACTCTGACCAAAGCAGATATGGGAGGGGAAGATGCATTTACCAGCCATCCTCGCCCTGTTTTACTCCAGATCCACGATCCCGAGAAATTCGGTTGTACACCCTGCCATAATGGCAATGGGACAGCGACGACCAGTGTGGAAAAAGCCCACGGGCAGTATGAGCACTGGCTCTGGCCCTTGTACGAAAAAAAGAACGTGGAGGCTGGTTGTCACCAGTGTCATGCAGCTGATCTGTACCTTGAACACGCCGACCGATTGAGCAAAGGAAAAGAGCTTTTTAGGCACCGGGTCTGCATCGGTTGCCACCGATACGAAGGGTTTGATGTCGAGACAGAAGCACTACTCAGTGCCCGTCAGGCAATCCGGAGAGTGGAAGTAGAACAGCAAGAAACGGAAAAAACAATCACTGAAACCATCAGGAAGGCAGACGCTGCCGCGGATAATACAGATGCCCAACGGCTTTATGCGCGTGCCGATGCAATGCGGCAGGATATTAGCTTGATGGAACATCACCTGGAAGAGCTCGACAGGCAATCGAAGAGCCTGCTGCGAGAGCAGAAAATGGCGGGGCCCAGCTTGAAAGAGGTGCGGGTAAAGCTCCGCATGGATTGGATCCCCGTCTGGCTCGAGAACCCTCATGTCTTCCGCCCTACCACTAAAATGCCGGCATTCCGCCTGGACAAAGAGCAGCGTGAAGCTATCGCTGCATTTATCTGGCAGGTCGGAGTCCAGGGCCAGTTGGACTCGCAAAAGCCGGGAGACGCGATCCGGGGAAAAGAGCTGTTGGAAACAAGGGGTTGCCTCGGCTGTCATTCTATTGGCGAAGGGGCTCAAACACAGGGAGGGACGTTCGCGGCCAATCTGACGCGGGTCGGAGAGAAGGCAAACTACGAGTATTTAGTCCGCTGGGTTCACAATCCCAGAGAACGAACACGTCCTTACTGCGCCTTTGAGAAAAGAGACATAGGTCCTGAGGACTATGCCAAGAAAGGAATCCCTTACGTTTTTGACCTGGATCACACGCAGTGCCCAAATGACGGTCACGAACTTCAAGTTCAACAAATGACGGTCATGCCCAACTTGCGACTCACCTGGGATGAAGCCCGGGACGTGGCCAGTTACTTGATCACCCTCAAGAAACCCGGGGTTACCTATGCGAGTGCCGCATTCATGAACGACCCAAGACTGAAGGAACAAGGTTTGCGTTGGGTGAGGCATTTCGGGTGTGCAGGCTGCCATGAGATCGCCGGGTTGGAGGAGGAGGGACGCATCGGCACTGAACTCACTCGGGAGGGCAGCAAGCCCATTGAACGCCTGGATTTTGCATTGCTAACCCACAAGGCCAAGAAGGAAGGGTGGTATGACCACAAAGGTTTCTTTGAGCATAAACTCCAAAAACCGGAAATCTACGATGAGGGAAAAATCAAG
This sequence comes from Terriglobia bacterium, assembly GCA_035541995.1. GTDB lineage: Bacteria > Acidobacteriota > Terriglobia > Versatilivoradales > Versatilivoraceae > DATKMG01. The sequence goes on along the minus strand of DATKMG010000319.1, from coordinate 2,759 downwards.
CCCCCGCTAGAGAAGTTGCGCATGCCGGACTTTAAGCTGAGTTCTGATGAGATCACGGCACTTTCCACGTTCCTGCTGGGTAGCGTGGACTCGACCCTGCCTCCCAGTTATTTCTATGACCCGAAAGACCAGAGGCAGGCTATTCGCGAGGGTTGGTGGGTAATAAACAAGTATAACTGCATGGGGTGCCACCAGCTACGGCCCAACCAGAAGTCGATGCTGTCGGGGGTGCCAAAGTACCAGGATCCCGACTGGAAAGAGCAGCTGCCACCAACCCTCGTCGGCGAAGGAGCCCGGGTTGATCCGAACTGGTTGGCGCGATTTCTCAGTAATCCGCCAATGAATACCAAGGATATCAACCGGAATGGTGTGAGAAATTACCTCAAGGTGAGGATGCCCACTTTCAATTTCTCAAATGAAGAAATCGGCAAGCTGGTTCGTTTCTTTGGGGCCCTGGCTTCACAAGCCCAACCCTACATACCACCCAAGCTCGAACCCTTGACCCCCAAGGAAAATGAGATGGCTCGTCAGCTGTTTACTTCTTCGGCGGCTCCTTGCCTGAAATGTCATGCCACGGGCGATCCCAACCATGACAAGAATGCAACCGCGCCGAATTTCTTGTTGGCCAGGGAACGTTTGAAGCCGGGTTGGACTACCCGATGGATCACCGATCCTTCCATGATTGCTCCCGGAACCTCCATGCCCTCAGGACTGTTCCGTCGTGAAGGGGAACGCTGGGTTTTTGCCGGGCCGTTGCCGGCCAGTTTCTCAGGTTACGAAGGGGACGAGGCGGAATTACTGGTCCGATATCTTTTTCAGCTCACCCCTGAAGAGCAGCGCCGCCTTCTTGGCCGTAATCCGGCGGCTTCGGTGAAGGTCGCACGACGATGATAGGCAGACGAAAACGGTTACGAGGAACCGTGTCTTCTGAATTCAAGTTAATATCACTCAGCCATGTTGGTTCTGAATCTATCCATAAGAGGTTAAAAGCTAAATGAACACCAAAAGACAGTTTTCTCGATTTGCCGTTATTTCTCTAACGTGGACGCTGCTGGCCTGCGGAGGCGGAGAGAAGAAGCCTGAGGAACAAAAAGCAGAAGCACCGGCTGGCGGCCAGATGGCAGTGGTCGATCTGGCTAACGGAGCCACCATTTCCGGTAAAGTTTCTTTTGAAGGGGAGAAGCCAAAACCCGTACAGATCCGCATGGATGCGGAGGCTTACTGTGCCGCAGCTCATAAGGAAGCGGTGTACTCGGACCAGCTGGTGGTCAACGAAAACAATGCTCTTGAGTATGTGTTTGTATACGTTAAGGATGGCCTTGGTGACAAGGCGTATGAGCCTTCAAAGGAGCCTGTTATCCTGGACCAGAAAGGATGCATGTATTCGCCTCACGTAGTCGGCGTACAGGCGGGACAACCAATCAAGGTTGTGAATAGCGATCCAACGACTCACAACATTCACCCTGTGCCAGCTAATAATCGGGAATGGAACAAGTCCATGGCTCCCGGTGTGCCACCTATCGAGCAGACTTTTGCCCGCGAAGAGGTCATGATCCCTGTCAAGTGCAACGTCCATCCCTGGATGAAGAGTTATATCGGCGTGTTGAAGCATCCGTTCTTTGCCATCACAGGCAAGGATGGAACCTATGCCATCAAAGGACTGCCTGCAGGGGATTACACGATTGAAGTCTGGCATGAGAAACTGGGAACTCTCACCCAAAAGGTGAGTGTGGCAGCCAAGGAGTCGAAAACCGTCGATTTCACAATGAAAGCGACATCCTAAAGGCAGGTGGCAGGAATCATTCTTCCTTCAGATTTCAGGACCTAGAAACGTGTTTGTATGCCAAACCTGGACTTTCGGCGCAATCTGAAATCTGAAGTCGCAGTCTAAAGTGACGACGGTCGTAGTCTTCGGGATAGGCTAAGGCAGAAAAATTCGATTTATGTCAACTTCTGTATCCGCGATTACAGAGTTCGGGTTTATAATTCATCACTATACTAAACTCTGGCATAGAAAAGAGGTCAGAAGTGCTGGCGGCTTAGATGGCAGAATGGGGTGCATCTGCCCTGTCGTATCCAAATGACATGATTATGCAAGAGACCACTTCTTTTCATTCCCGCGGCAGAGGATTGCATCGTTTTGCGGTCCTGACAGCCTGCTGCACCTGGTGTCTAATCATTGCCGGGGCTTTAGTGACAGGGAATGAGGCCGGTCTAGCCGTGCCGGACTGGCCCCTCTCCTATGGTTCTTTGACGCCTCCTATGGTGGGAGGAATCTTTTACGAACATGGTCATCGCCTGATTGCCGCCATAGTGGGCCTGCTAACTGTGATTCTGGCCATTTGGCTTTGGACGAATGAGCCTAGAAAGCCCGTGCGGCGGTTGGGTTGGCTGGCGCTCGGAACTGTGATAGCGCAAGGAATCCTGGGTGGGATCACTGTGCTGTATTTTCTCCCCGCTGCAATCTCAATTGCCCATGGATGCCTGGCCCAGGCGTTCTTCTGTATGGTAGTGAGCCTGGCGTGGGTTACCTCCAGTCACTGGAAAGGGGAAGGAAGCTTGACCCGGCAATTTGAAGAACCCGACAATCCTTCACTGCGTCAGCTTGGAATCTTCGCGTTTGCTAGTGTTTATATTCAGCTAGGGTTCGGCGCGTATCTGCGGCATTTGAAATCCGGAATCATATTGCACGTTGTGGGTGCCCTGTTCGTAGTACTCCTGATAGTCTGGGTTTTCATTCGAGTCATTGGACTTTATGC
>DATKMG010000318.1:0-7104 GCA_035541995.1 Terriglobia bacterium | reverse complement strand
TGAACGACCTCGTACCCCTTCTTGATCCGTCGAATTTCCACAGCCTTTACACAACTGGAGCCGATGTCCAGGCCGACCAAGGGTTTTTGTCGGGTGAGAAATTGCACGTCTTAGTTCCTGATCAAAGAGTTAAAATCAGTGTATCGAGAGAAGAAAATCCGAACTTTATTTTTTTTCTTTAATCCCATGTTTGCTTTTGATTTCCATCCACTCATCCAGAACAGTCTTCTTGAATCGCCACCGGTTGCCTAACTTAAAGGCGGGAACCCTCTCCGCGGTCACATATCTATAAAGGGTGTCGGGTGAAATCCCCAGGTAATGGGAAGCTTCCCTGATATTCATCACTTCCTTGGGCTGGACCATTAGTCGTTCCCCAAAGTAAGGTCTGCTCCCACTTATCGGTCAATTGTGGAGGCACGTTAGTATAGAAATATGTGACTGTCAAGCCAGTTTCTTGGACTTTTCTCCGATTCTTTTGGAGAGTTTTGTGCCTATCGTACTGAGATTCACGGCAGATTCCACATGATCTTGGGTTACGGTGAGGCACAGCAACAAGATAATGAGACCCCTTGACTGACGTTGGGGGCGCCATTAGGCCAGGAAAAATCTTTCAGCTTACCTTCCACTCAATTGGATTCTGAAACTTCATCATAAAAGCCTCTCATGCCCCATCCGGGGACACTACGTAACATGAAAATGCTGGAGAACGGGAACAAGGCGTCCCGGCTCCAGTAGGATGGAGACGCCGCGCCCTCGCGGCGCCCATGAAAACCGCATTTTCAAGAGAGAGAGATTGGATTTTCAGCGCTGCGCTTCCCTGGACCCGGGACTAGCTGGCTCCAAGGCGCTTAATAGCCTGTGTCGCCTCCGAGACAACCTCGCTGTTCGAATCCTTGAGCAGAGGATTGATTTTGTCGAGAATTGACCTATCACCAATCTGGCCGAGGACCGAGCATAGCCTGGCGCGAATGTGAGGATCTTCATTATTCAGAAAGTTCACCAGATCATAAGAGAGGGGTTTACCCATTTCCAGAAAATAGGCCTCGACTTGATCATGATACTGCCGGGAGCCCAGGGCCGTAACTAGCTTGTCAAGATACTCCCGCCTGCCCATTCGATACAGGGCAAAGCTCAGGGCCAGCTGAGTGGGTTCCTTTTTTTCATTGATCAGGGCGCGGGAAATCTCCTCAGTCAGAGAGGCGTCAGCAATCCGTGCCAACCCCTCGGCTGCGTATTGACGGTACCGGGCGTCAGGATCCCGCAAATTCCGCTGAAAGAGTTCCTTAGAAGAGGGATCTCCTATCAGGGAGATAGCCTGCAAAGCTTTCAATCGCAACTTGGTGTCAGGGTTCTTCTCATAGATCTTCTGAACCTCAGGGAGTGCCTTCCGACTTCTGAATAGGCCCAAGGTCAACATGGTTTCATCCCGAACATCTTTGTCCGCATCATTCAAATAAGGAAGAATGCCGGTATCCACGGAGGGATTCCCGATTTTGTACAAAGAGCGGAGAAGGGCGATTCGTAGTTTGGAATCGCCTGTTTTCATGGCCTCCAGCATCTTGGGGATTGCGTTTTCAGCCTTCAAAACCCCAAGGGCCTTTGCGGCGTTTAACCGCAGCCCCAGGTTGGAATCTAGCAACCGCTCTGCGATGGCATCAGTCACGACAGGGCTTACCTTCACCCAGGGCTCTACGATCGTCGGATCGTGACCCACGTTGTCGGCATAGGGATTGATGGTGTTGATGGTTTTGTAAGTCTTTTGGGCCAGGCGGGTAAAAGAGAATCCCTCGTCCTTTTCCGCATAGAGATTCACTAGAGCAAAAAGCGACTCTTCGCGAACACTGGCCGAGAGGTCTTTCAGTGTAGTCAAGAGCATGGTAATGGCCTTCTGATCCCGAAGTGCCCCAAGGGACTTCACGACTTCCTCACGGACTTTCGCATCAGGATCCTGCGCAGCAGACAGCAGGGGTGAGAGCGCTTCCCGGTCGCGCAGTTTGCCCATCTCTTCTGCGGCCTTTCGGCGTACTTTGGGGTCCGGACTCTTCAAGTCCGTAGTCAGTTGTTCCAAGGACGGTGGCGTTGCCAGCACAATCAACACTGCCACCAAACCAGCCACCCCGGTCAGGAACGCATTTCTGACAAAAATACTCACGGAATCCCTCCTTCCAGTGATTCTGTCCTCTCCAGTACAAGGCTCGAAGACGATGAAGTCAACTGCACAGACCATTTAGCAGCTTCCTGAGAATATCAAATCTTTTTGCACATCTCCATAGTCCTCTTGGTGTTGAACTATTGGGAATTCGTTGTTGGGATCCTTTTCTTGAAGCGGAGTCTCTCAAACCAGCTCCACAATATTCTTAAAGCAGCATTCTTAAAGCAGCCAGATTTGCTGGGAGGCTGTCGGACCGTCGAACATTCCAGTGAAATGATGTAGCAGATACACATCCCCACTAATAACCAGTTTTGTGTTGACAATCCTGAAACTGAATTCCTATCATCGGTCTTAAACTCGAACTCGTGTTTAACTCTCCACAACTCGATTGGAGAGGATGGAGAATTGCGGGAGCTACTAAATTACAATCGTTCGGATTGATGGATCCCTGGTCAAATTTCTCTGAATTGAATTTCGTGATTCACTTTCGTTGTTCGATGGACTCAAAAAGTGAGGGAGGTTAGTTCATGGTAAAACCTGATGAACCTGAGACCGGCTCGCCTGGGCAGGTATCCCGAAGGGGCTTTCTGAAGGGGGCGAGTGCGGTACTATCCAGTGGTATAGTCGCTGGCTCGGAGGTTCTTGAAGCGGGGCAAACGCAGTCCGGAGCCAAGATCGTAGGTCCGGGCAAAGTCCCAATTACACTCCGGGTCAACGGAGCTGCCAAGTCGCTCAGTTTGGAACCTCGAGTGACGCTGCTGGAAGCATTGCGTGACGAGCTGGAATTGACCGGTGCTAAGAAAGTCTGTGACCGGGCGGCTTGCGGTGCCTGCACGGTGATCATTAACGGCAGAGCGGCTTATGCATGCGCCATTCTGGCCATTGATGCCCAGGGCAAAGAAATCCAGACTGTGGAGGGGTTGGCACAAGAAGGCCGACTCCACCCCGTCCAACAAGCGTTTGTAGACAACGACGCGCAACAATGTGGTTATTGCACGCCAGGATTTGTGGTAGCCTGCAAGGCTTTTCTCGACAAGCATCCTAACCCCACCACCGAGCAAGTGAGAACGGGGTTGGGAGGGAACTTCTGTCGTTGCGGTACTTATGCGGGGATCACCCGGGCGGTTCTGCAAGCGGCCAAGCAATCGAAGGGAGGACAAGCCCATGCCTGAATACAAGTGGCCCGAGATGAATCAAAGAACCCTGCTCGGCAAGAGAGTGTCAAGACTGGATGGCCCGGACAAAGTCTCCGGGAAGGCCAAATACTCCTCTGATGTCAAGCGCCCCGGAATGCTTTTCGCCAGGTTCTTGCGCTGCCCTTATGCTCATGCCAAGTTAGTCAGTGTGGATGTGGGCGAGGCGGAAAAAACCCCGGGGGTCAAGGCTGTCACAGTCCTCAAGGAACCGGGAGCCGAGATCCTATGGGCACTTGACGAAATTGTAGCTGTGGCTGCGGAGAATGAGCATATCGCCGAGGACGCTATCCGGAAAATTAAGGTCGAGTACGAGAAGCTGCCTTACCTCGTCAATGAAGCCGACCTCTCTAAAGCAGGTAAATGGGCCAAGAAGCCTACCGAACACGTGCAGGGCGACCCGGACAAGGCTTTCCAGGAGGCAGAAGTTATCAGCGAAGGGGAATATGGGATCCCGGTCATTGCTCACTGTACGTTGGAGCCTCATGGCCAGGCACTGGAGTGGGAAGGCCAGAACCTGACGGTCTATCCGTCCACGCAGGGGGTCTCAAGCATGGCCCAGCAGTATGCCCAGCCGCTTCAGATTCCCCAAAGCAGCATCAAAGTTCGGATGGATCATGTCGGGGGAGGATTCGGCAGCAAATTCAGCGCAGATTCCTGGGGGATTCAGTCGGCTCAGTTGGCCAAAAAGGCAGGAAGACCCCTGAAGACTTTTCTGGAAAGGGAAGCGGACCTCTATGTGGCAGGAAACCGCCCGTCCGCATTTGCCAGGGTTAAAGTCGGGGCAAAGAAGGATGGTACGCTTTTAGCCTGGCAGTCAGAAAGCTGGGGCACGGGTGGGCCTACGGGGGGCGGCCTACCTGTTACCGGAGTTTTCCCTTATGTGGTCAACGTTCCGAATGCCCGGAAGAAAAATACCGCTGTGGTTACCCACACCGGTGCCCAGCGCGCGTGGAGAGCACCCAACCATCCACAGGCCTGCTACCTCACCATGGCGGCTCTGGATGACATGGCCGCCAAGCTCGGCATGGATTCGCTGGAATTCTTCATAAAAAACATTGGCCTGACGGGAGAAAGGTCAGAACTCTATCGCAAAGAACTCCTGAAGGCAGCTGAATTAATCGAATGGAAAAAGAAATGGCATCCCCGCGGTGACCCGACTCCAGGGCACATCAAGAGAGGGTTGGGCCTGTCGATGCACACTTGGGGTGGTCGCGGGCATGACAGCGAGGCCCGGGTTACGATCAATCCCGATGGGACGGTTTCGGTTGACATCGGGAGCCAGGATCTGGGAACCGGGACCCGCACGGTCATCGCGATGGTTGCGGCTGAGACGTTTGGCCTGCCCGTCAGTGCGATCAAGGTGAATATTGGACGGGCTCCGGATTACCCGGATTCGGGGGCCTCCGGCGGTAGTACCACAGTTGGGGGTGTCAGTTCCTCCACACGCCGAGGTACGCTGCTGGCCTTGGAGAATCTGTTTGCTAAGGTTGCACCGTCGCTGGGTGGAGACGCTACCCAGCTGGAAGCAGTCGGAGGTAAAGTCCAGGTCAAAGGGAATCCGGCCAGGAGTCTCACCTGGAAGCAGGCGACCGCCAAACTTGGGGTCACTTCCATTACCGTGAGTGGGAAAAACCCGGGTCCCGGGAATCTAATCAACAGTGGCGTCGGTGGGGCTCAAATGGCAGACGTTTCTGTAGATACGGAAACCGGGATCATCAAGATCAACAAGTTCGTTGCTGTTCAGGATTGCGGGTTGATCATCAACGAAAAGACGGCTGAAAGTCAGTGTTATGGCGCCATGATTATGGGAATTGGTTACTCCCTGTTTGAGGAGCGGGTCATGGATGACAGTACCGGTCGGCAGTTAAACGCCAATATGGAATTCTATAAACTCGCCGGCCTTGGCGATATCGGTGAACTCGTGGTCCATATGTGGAGAGATCCTGAACAGGACGGCCGAGGTGTCATCGGCTTGGGTGAGCCGCCAGTCATTTCTCCGGGCGCTGCCATCGGCAACGCCGTCGCCAATGCCATTGGCGTGCGCGTTCCACGGTTGCCCTATACTCCTGCCCGGGTCCTGGCAGCACTTGAGAGGAAAGGAGGGCTGGCCTAATGAACGCCTTTGAATTTGCTAGTCCTACCACCAAGGAGCAGGCGGTCAGCCTTCTCAGCAGTGAGTGGGGAGAGACTGAAATCCTGGCAGGTGGGACTGATTTGTTAAGCCTCATGAAGGACTATCAGACCGCTCCCAAGCGGCTGGTGAACATCAAGGAGATTAAGGAACTTCAAGGAATTCGCTATACCGGAGCTACGGGTCTTCGCTTAGGGGCGCTTGTCACCCTCACCGAGTTGATGGAGAATGCCACAATCAAGTCAGAATATCCCTCGCTTGTCCAATCTGCAGAGGGAGTGCGGAGCAGTCAGATCTGCAACTTCGGGACTGTGGGTGGCGACCTGTGCCAGCGTCCTCGCTGTTGGTATTTTCGCACCGGTCTTGGATACTTTCCAAAGGATGCAGACGGGAAGGAGGTTATTCCTCACGGAGAAAATCAATACCACGCTATCCTGGGAAATTCCGGCCCTGCCTATTTTGTTAACCCGTCCAGCTTGGCCCCCGCGTTGATGGCTCTGGAAGCCAAGGTCCGGATTTACGGGGCCGGTGGATGGAGGGAAGTTCCGGTCGAGCAGTTCTTTGTGACTCCCAAAAACGAGGGTGAACGGGAATATGTCTTGAAACCCAATGAGATTCTAGGGGAGATCCTGGTTCCTTCAGCTAAGGGAATCAAGAATGCGGCTTATGAAGTTCGCCAAAGAGAAGCTATGGATTGGCCCTTGGTGGCTGCGGCTGTTGCTTTGAAAATAAGAGGTAAGACTGTCCTGAGTGCCCAGGTAGTTATGGGGCACGTGGCCCCCGTTCCGTGGAGGTCTCCCGAAGCCGAGAAGACGCTTGCCGGTAAAGCCCTCGACGAGGCAGTGGCTACCGAGGCTGGCAAAGCGGCAATCGCTGGGGCGACCCCCTTGAGTAAGAACGGTTATAAGGTTCAACTAGCCCAGGTTGCCGTCAAACGCGCCATCATGAGGGCATCACAAGGAGGGGCATGATTATGCACGAGCGATTCAAGGAGTTGCCGCATGATGTCTGCAACTGCGTTCGCTGGAAGAGCCTGTTCTACCAATCTGAACCCGATCCCAGCGTCCCGCCCGCCTACGACAACAGCTACTGGTGCGCCATGACGCAGTCGGTACTGGGTCCCGACGGTCAGGTCGTTGAACCGGAAAACTGTCGGCCTGAGCGTGGTTGCTTTAAGGAACCATTTTGAGGAGAGTGTAGAGGCTTTTTTTTCGTGCGCGACTTTTGGATGTACGGCTCATGAGGGGATGTTCCAAGTTGCCCAAATGGAATATCCCCGGGGGCCTTCCCTTCCGCTTTTCATCCCGAATATCTCACGCGTAACGCGCCATTATACAAAGTAGATAGCGCGAGAACCTTACTTGCAGTTCCATTTTAGCCACAAGCTCCTCGACCTTTCTGGTCAGGACTGGGGGGGCCATAGATTTGCGGGGGGAGGGCTGACGAATGACCCTCACTTCACAGGGGAATCACAGATTCCCAGCTGCTTGTACAAAGAACCCCAAGAATTGGACCATCCTAGATGGACAGATGGACTGAAGGAAAGTGACAGGACTCTCGAACCAGGCTATAATAGGCAATAACCAATTCCCGAAACTGTATAGGTCGAGGGGTAACTTGTATAT
>DATKMG010000317.1:0-15011 GCA_035541995.1 Terriglobia bacterium | reverse complement strand
TTTGATGATCTATTACGGCACCGCTCTCCCGGCAAGAGAAGGAGCGCCAATCCACTCAGCATCACAAATGAGATTCCTAAATGGTGAGAAAGCTGCTCCAGAAGAACCTGGCCGGCTAACCTAGAGATGAGAGACCCCACTGACAGGGCCACCGCTCTTCAGACCAATCCGCGGTCTTCACCCGCCCATGGTTACATGGGTCCTGCGAACAATTACATCAAGTTTGAAAGGGAATGGACTGAACATTCCATACCGGAATGCTACGCCCGTCGAGCGAGTGCCTACGCAAATCGAGTTGCAGTTAAGACGATAGCTCGTGAGCTAACCTACCGCGATCTGGATTCAATATCCAATGGCGTGGCAGGGTCCATACTTTCCTTACGGGGCAGGCATGCAGAGCCTGTTGCCATCCTGCTGGAGCACGACGCCGCCGTACCGGCTGCCATTTTAGGAGTCTTAAAGGCAGGCAAGTTCTATGTCCCCCTGGACCCGTCCTATCCTCTCGAAAGGAACCGCTTCATCCTGGACGATTCCCAGAGCAAATTGGTCATAACCAACAGCGCAAACCTTTCTCTGGCAACTTTATTGTGCGGGGATCATTGCCAGCTTGTCAATCTGGATGAGATTGAATCTCGCTGCGCGGATGATTTTCCGAAGAGCCAGCTCGTCGCAGACGACCTGGTCTATATTCTTTACACTTCGGGGTCGACAGGGAAACCCAAGGGGGTCATGCACACCCACCGGAGCTTGCTCCACAATGTAATGAGACAGACAAATGGCCGGCGTATTTGCGCAGACGATCGCATTGCCTTGCTTTTCTCATACAGCTTTGGACCATCAGCGGTGAATACATTCTGTGCCCTGCTGAATGGAGCAACCCTGTTACCGTTCAATCTGAAGGAACTGGGTGTAACTCGCCTTGCCGAGTGGCTGACTGATCGGGAAATCACCCAATTCCACACAGTTCCTACGGTCTTTCGCCATTTCGTCGAGACCCTTGCTGAAGGTCAGAGGTTCCCGAAGCTTCGCCTCATCCGGTTGGGAGGTGAAACCATCCACCAGAAGGACGTGGCACTCTTCAAGCAGCATTTTGGAGATCACTGCATTCTACATGTAGGAATGGGGACTGGTGAGTCGGGTCTTGTCTTGGAAAGTTTTTACGATCGATGGACGGAATGCAATGCGGATCCTATTCCTGCGGGTTATGTGGTCGAAGACACCCAAGTGCTCCTCCTCGATGAGCAGGGTCAGCCCGTGGGACCTGGAGACATAGGAGAAATTGCCATCAAGAATCGCTTTCTTTCTCCCGGTTACTGGCGAAATCCTGAACTCACAAGAGCAGTCTTCCTTCCCGATCCAGATGGAGGAAGTGAGCGAATCTATTTGACCGGCGATCAGGGATATATGCTGCCCGATGGGTGTGTGGTTCATGTCGGCCGCAAGGATTTCCAGGTCAAGATCCGGGGATACAGGGTCGAGATTGGGGAGGTAGAGGCGGCCCTCCTCGGAGTGACAGGCGTCAAAGAGGCGGTAGTGATCGCCTGGGACAACCCTCCAGACGATAAGCGCCTTGTGGCCTACGTGGTGCTTAACGTCGAGTCTTCACTTACAACTCGAGCCTTGCACAGTTCGTTGAAAAAGAAACTCCCAAGCTACATGGTGCCCTCGGCCATTATGAGACTGGAGTCATTGCCGTTGCTTCCCAATGGCAAGGTGGACCGCAAGGCATTGCCGGCTCCAGACTATAGTCGATCCGAACTGGATGTCTGCTTCATAGCGCCACGAACTCCAGTTGAGGAGATAGTAACGGGGATCTGGACTGAAGTCCTGAAAGTGCCGCAACTGGGGGTGGAGGAGGACTTCTTCGAACTGGGAGGGCATTCCCTGCTGGCCACCCAGGTGGTCTCGCGCATGGCCAAGGCTTTCCAGATCAATTTGCCCTTGAACCTGCTTTTTGAATTTCCCACGGTGGCCGCTCTGGCCCGGAAGGTGGAAACCGCTCTTCAGCGGCAAGCCGATCAGCACCTGCTTACGCTCTGCCGCATGCCACGGGAAGGCCACCTGATGCTCTCGTTTGGGCAGGAACGGCTCTGGTTCTTGGATCAGCTGGATCCGGGGCGAAGTGTATACAACGTTCCGTGGGTGTCGAGACTTCGCGGAATGTTGAACGTAGAAGCGCTGGAGTCGGCTCTCGGACAGGTGGTACAGCGGCACGAGGTGTTACGGACGCGTTACGCTTTGATGGAGGGCCAACCCGTGCAAGTGGTCGAGGAAAGGGGATGCTTCCCACTGCGTCATGTCGATTTGAGGGACTGGCCGGAGGAGAAGCGTGAGCCGGAAGTAGAGCGATTGGTGATGGAAGAGGCCAGCCGGGCCTTTGATCTGACCCAAGACCTGATGCTGCGCGCACTACTGATCAGGGAAAAGGAGGCGCACTGGGTCCTGGTGCTGGTGACGCACCATATTGCTTCCGATGCCTGGTCACATGGAATCCTGTCTCGGGAGTTGGGGCAGTTTTATGATGCTTTTTGCCAAGGACGATCTGCAGAGATGGAGGAGCTGCCGATTCAGTATACCGACTATGCGCTCTGGCAGCGGCAGTGGCTGAGCGGAGAAGTCCTGGAGCAACAGCTCAGCTACTGGAAGCGGCAGCTAGGGGAAGAATCGCCGGTGTTGGAGCTTCCCTATGACAGGCCGAGACGGACGGCGCTTGGCTCACGAGGCGGCCGGGTGCGATTTGAATTACCAGCTGAACTCAGCCGGCAACTGCGGGATTTGAGTCGACGAGAAGGCGTGACGTTGTTCATGACCTTGCTGGCCACCTTTCAGGTGTTACTCTATCGCTACACCGGACAGACCGACCTGGTGCTGGGGACACCGATAGCAGGCAGGACGCGGCGCGAACTGGAAGGGTTGATCGGGTTCTTCGTCAACACGCTGGTTCTGCGTACTCAGGTGGAGGGCAGGTTGAATTTCCGCCGGCTGCTGGAGCGGGTGCGCGAGGTGGCACTGGGGGCTTATAGCCACCAGGAACTGCCCTTTGAGCGGCTGGTGCAGGAATTGCAGCCGGAACGTGACTTGAGCCGCAATCCGTTATTTCAGGTGATGTTTGCATTGCGTAACACACCAGGCGAGAGATTGGATCTGGAAGGAGTGGAGGTAAGCCGGCTGGAGGTTGAACCGGGTACGGCTGCGTTCGACTTAATGCTATCAGTCAGGGACGGCGAGGAACAACTCGCGGGGGAAGTTGATTACAACGCCGAACTGTTCGACGTCGGGACGATGCAACGGCTGACGGGGCACTACCGGAGACTGCTGGAGGAGATTGTGGCTGGTGGCGTGGAGCAGGAAATCTGGCGGCTATCGCTTTTGACCGAGACCGAGCAACAGCAGTTGCTAGTGGAGTGGAACCGGACGGAGCGAGACTATCCGGTCGGGAATAGCTTGGTGGAATTGTTTGAGCAGCAGGCGGCAGAGCGTCCGGAATCGCTGGCAGTGGTGTTCAAAGGAGAGAGCTGGAACTACCGGCAGCTAAATGAGCGAGCCAACCGGCTGGCACAACACCTTGTGGAGCTGGGGGTGGGACTGGAGGAACGGGTAGGATTGTGCCTGGATCGTTCGCCCTGGATGGTGGCTGGAATGATAGGGACCTTGAAGGCGGGAGGAGCCTATGTCCCGCTAGACCCCAATTATCCTCAAGAGAGACTGGCCTTCATGTTGGCCGATGCCCAGGTGCGGGTACTGGTCACCCAGGAGCACCTGATCGAAGGATTACCGCTGGACCAGGTGCAAGTTGTGTGTCTGGATCCAAGTTGGGAGACTTCCACCCAAGCCAGCCAGGCTAACCCGGTCTGTCGGGCAACTGTTCGGAATTTGGCCTACCTGATTTACACATCAGGCACTACTGGAAAGCCGAAAGGGGTGCTTAATCTTCAACAAGGGGCGGTCAATCGATTTCAGTGGATGTGGGGCACCTACCCCTTTGAAGCCGGCGAGATTTGCTGTCAGAAAACCTCTCTCAGTTTTGTGGATTCCGAATGGGAAATTTTCGGTCCTCTACTCCAGGGAGTTCCATTGATCCTCATCCCGGACGAGGATGTCAAGGACACCTACCGTCTCGTTCAATCCCTGGCTGTTCACAATGTCACACGCATTGTCTCGGTGCCTTCGCTCCTGGCATCCATCTTGGAGTCCCATCCTGATCTCCAAAGTCGGCTTCCCAGATTGAAGTTCTGGATCAGCAGTGGTGAAGCCTTGTCGGCTGAGCTTTTCGAGCGGTTCAGGCAGAACATGCCCGGGGCGGTACTCTTGAATCTCTACGGGTCATCTGAAGTTTCCGCCGATGCCACCTGGTACGATACAAGCAGAAACCATTCACATGCAGGGATCCCGATTGGCAGGCCGATTGCCAATACCCAGATCTATGTGTTGGATCAGGATATGCAACCGGTCCCGATTGGTGTGCCCGGCGAGGTACACATCGGAGGGGCCGGCCTGGCGCGAGGTTATCACAATCGACCCGGCTTAACAGCGGAACAATTCGTGCCCAATCCCTACAGCAGGGATCCGGGTGCCCGGCTCTATAAGACTGGGGATCTGGGACGTTACCGCCAGGACGGAAACATCGAGTACCAGGGCCGAATCGACCGACAGGTGAAGATTCGGGGCTACCGCATTGAACTGGGAGAGATCGAGGCCGTATTGGAAGGGCATCCGGAAGTGAGAGCAGCAGCTGTGGCGGTCCAGGATGAGGGAGAACATCGACGATTGGTGGCCTACGTCGTGGGAGAATTCAAACCCGTCCCTTCCACTGCTGAGTTATACAGTTTTCTGCGATCAAAACTTCCTGAATACATGGTGCCGTCGGTTTATATGGAGTTGGAGGAACTACCGCTGACCCCGAACGGTAAGGTTGACCGAAGGGCTTTGCCGGTCCCAGGCCAGAGTCGACCCTCATTGGAACATGCCTTTACGTCGCCACGCACGCCAGTCGAAGAATTGCTGGCTGGAATTTGGAGTGAGGTTCTTAAGCTGGAGACCGTTGGTGTCTGCGATAGCTTCTTTGACTTGGGCGGACATTCTCTATTGGCGGTACAGGTAATTACTCGCATGCGGAAGACTTTCCAGCTCGAAATCTCCTTGCGCGCGCTATTTGAAACTCCCACTATTGAAGGTTTGGCAGTCACCGTTGTTGGGATGCTGGCTGAGAAACTGGATCCGGGGGAGATAGCTGATCTGACCCCTCTGACTTAGACGGTGAAACAGGGCCCATATCCGACGATCTCACGCCAACTCCGGGCGAGCAGCGGCGGGTGCCATTGCCGCCATGGGCTTTCCAGCCTCGCGGTTCGAGCTCAGGCCTCCTACCAGATCCTCACACGGTCCTTCGGCTTCAGGTAGAGCTTGTCGCCTTCCTTCACGTCAAAGGCAGTGTACCATGCGTCCATGTTCCTCTCGGGGATAGAGCCGCGTGCGGCGGCCGGTGAGTGGGGGTTGGTGAGCACCTGGTTGCGGAGGTCGTCGTCGCGCTGGATCGCCCGCCAGATCTGGGTGTGTGCCAAAAAGAAGCGCTGGTCGCCTGTGAAGCCATCGATCACCAGCGCTTGCTGCCCGTTCAGCGAAAGCTTGTAGGCGGTGTAGGCTATTTCGAGGCCGCCGAGGTCGCCAATGTTCTCCCCCATAGTGAGCTTGCCGTTCACACAAACGCCTTCCAGCGGGCAAAACGCGTTGTATTGCGCTGCTAACCGCTCGGTTTGCTCGAGGAACTTTTTGTTCGTCTCGGGCGTCCACCAGTTCTGGAGCTTGCCCGCGTTGTCAAACTTGCGACCCTGGTCGTCGAAACCATGGCCCATCTCGTGGCCGATCACCGCACCAATCGCCCCATAGTTTACGGCAGGGTCGGCGTTGGGATCGAAGAAAGGCGGCTGCAAGATCGCAGCCGGAAAGGTAATCTGGTTCATCAGGCGCCATCGCGCAGGGCGGTCGTTTCCCTGACCACCTACCGACAGGACCACCAACAAATAAACGGCAAAAACAAAAAGGTCAAGATGTTGAATCATCGCTCATCCTAGGGGGCCGGCTTTTTATTGTGCCCGGTAGCCGGGTTGCTGCTTGAGGATTTCAAGAAATGCCAACATGTTCTCCAAGGGCACATCTCCCACGACATCGTGAGCTGGAGCGAATATATAGCTACCGGCTTCACCCAACTCCAGCAACCGGCGGGTTTCGCGTCGCACCTCCGCTGGAGTGCCATAGGGGAGAACTCGCTGAGTGGACAATCCCCCATGAAAGGCCAACTGCCCGCGATAAAGCGGCAACAGGCCATAGACATCCATCACTTCCGGCTGGCAGGGGTTGAAACAATTCACCCCAGCTTGAATGAGGTCATCAAACAACTCATCCACATCGCCACAGGAGTGGATCATCACATATTTGCCGGCGCCTCGAACGGCCCCATACATCCGTTCGACCACCGGCTTTATAAAGCGGCGCCAAAGGCGAGGCCCCATTTGAAGGCCGTGCTGCTGCCCCCAATCGTCACCGAAATAGACGGCATCGATGTCCACCTTCAACGCTTCTGTCACTTGGGCAATGTTATAATCTGCAATGGTGTTGAATAGCTCTTCGACAAAGCTGGGATGATCATGAAAATCCATCATCAAATTCTCTATGCCACGCAACGTCCAGGCCCTTTCGTAGAGTGAAAAACCGATTTGAAAAACCCGGAAACGGTCTCCGTAAAGGGTCAGCAATTCCGGAATATCGGCGAAGAAGCGCCGGTCCAGAGGATCGGGAAAGCTGAATCCCGCCAGGGTTGGCCGGGGCAATAGGCAACCCTCTACAATGCCGATATCTTTATCTACCGTGCGGTTCCATGTGACCCCAAAGACATCTTTGACGCGTCCTTCGCCTACCTCCTCAAAAAAGCCGATATCGCTCCCCACCTTGAGCAGATGGTTTTCGAGAACCCGCTCCAAATCGGTCAACTTAAAATGTGCCTGCAATTTTCCTTTGGCCTCTTGAGTGAAGCCACAGGACCAAGGTACATAGGGGGGCTGATGGCCGCTGAGAACGAGCTGGACGACTTCGCGCTTAGTCATGGTTGAACACCTAAGGGACGCAAGGGAATCGACCTGGGCAATTTTCAATTGGGTATTTTGGCAAAGGCTCCTGCAAAAGGAGTCTCAATAGGGCGAATGGATCTGGTTCAATCTTTCCTTCAATTGTCCTGACTTCTCAGCATCGCTCGCCGCCAGGTTGCGGGTTTCCCCTATGTCACCCGAGAGCCGATAGAGTTGAGGAACCGGGGCTCGGCCGGTTTCTGTGTCAGTCTCTTTCAGTCTCGGGGGGCCTGGACCGGGCTCAATGAATTTCCAGGTTTTCTGCCGCAGCGAAAGCACGCCGGACTGTTCAACCAGATGGTCCCTGCCGGCATTGGAATCACCCAGCAGCATCGGGACAATATTGAGGCTGTCTGGCAATACGTCGCTTCGACATTAAGGATTCAAAGAGCATCCTATTTTTCGCAGTAACCATGGCATCACCATAATGATCGACCTACCGATTGTCTAGACCAACGGGTCAAGGAAGATTGAAGTATAGGAGAGCTTCTTGGCTCGGAACGTTTGGCATTCATAACTCCAGCTGGCAATGCAGGACGGCACACTCCGATGTTCTCCGCTATCGTCTTCTGACTAAGCGCGTGAGACTTTAAGAGAGCCCCACTCGTCTCGCTCCCTTTTTAACTTTGGGCCTCCACCAAATCTATTCAGGGGACTAGTGAAATCGTTGCTACACGCCCCAATCCAAGAGCCATGAAACATTTATGAATTACCATCGCGATTCTTTTCTTATTGCTTGCCCCCGTCATCGCCAACAATAAAGAAACATCAAGAATCCTGTTCTACGCTAATCAACAGGCAAACTTGGATGGCCCTGAAGTAAACGGTGAATGGCCATCCCGTTTTTTGAGATTCATTGTCTGACCAGAAAGATTGTGTTTCTGCCCAAGATCTGTGGCAGCTTGCAGTGGATCCAGTCTGCATTTTTGGGTCTAGAGCGGGCAGGAGGAAATTAACATTCCAATAGACTATAGCTGCTGAGGCACAGGCCACAGATTCATTGGGGCAACAAGGTGCGAGGGTCGTTTGTAACATTGTCGATCGCCGAAGCATAGGCGGCTACGGCGCCACCTTGAGTGGCTACGGAAAGATCCAGTCTCGCTCCGTTCAGATTGGCTGGGCCTCCGAGCGCAAGCGCAACCCGGCTTACTTGGGTCATCCCTAACGGTGGCAACGTGTAACGCTTTGTCCCGAGTACAGTTCCATCCGGTCCAACCAGGGTCACATCCACGTCCACTGACTGAAACTCAACCGTATTGCACAGGATTAGATTCGTTCGAAACTTGGCATCTTCCCTGATAGCTACAATCGATCGCGGGCTCTGATAACGAACCAAGTCTTCGTTTGCCATGGCTGGAACGCTTTGACCGAAGGTGCCCCCGAAGCCCGGAGTCGACGTTTGTCCCACGATTACAAGGTCGATTGACTCACCCGCGCCTATTTCAATGCCTCCAAAATCAGAGTCCTTATCGAACAGGGTCTTCAAAACATCCTTGTAGGTCACGGACTGGCCGGCCGCGAGTGAAAAACTCTTGGTCTCCCCGCTAGTCCCATCCTTGTTATTACCGAGGAATTTCAGATAACCCTCAGCTTTCGTGTTCCCCACATTAGACATAGTCAGGTCGGTCGTATAGAAGGCTCCGCCCGCTCCCGCTGCCCGCGCACTCGAGGGCAGGTACCAGCGGCTCGGCAAAGAATACGGAATCAGCGAGGTTCTGGGTAGCAAAGTGCGAGGGTCATTGGTGACATTGTCGATCGCCGAGGCGTAGGCCGAGAATGCCCCTCCATCGGTGGGCGTTGACAGTACCAGCCGGACTCCTTTCACATTGGACGAAACTCCCAGGTCGCGAACCACCTTGGTCACCTGGGTCATTCCCAAAGGAGGCAGGGTGTAGCGCTTGCTTCCGAGCGTGCTGCCATCTTCCCCCACCAGACTCACGTCGACTTCGAGCGATGCACTGATGACATTGCTGAGGATCAGGTTCGTTCGAAATGACCCGTCCTCGCGAATTCCGATGATCGACTGTGGATTGCCCTGCTGGACCAGGGCCGTTGAGGTCGTCACCGGAACACTTTGTCCAAAGGTCCCTCCGAAGCCCGGAGTCGAGGTTTGACTCAAAACGGCCAATCCGAGTGAGTCAGAGCTGACGTTGATCGCTCCGTAATCCGAGCTAAGTCCAAAGACCGATCCCAGAATATCAGTAAAAGTCTGTGTTTTGCCAGCCGCTATCGTATAGGTCTTCTCTTCTCCCCCCGTTCCATCTTTGTTATTCCCGAGAAATTTGAATGTCAAATTGGCGCTCGAGCTACCCAAATTACTCGCCGTGACATCGGTGGTGTAAAAAGCACCGTTAAGTCCCGCGGCCCGCGCACTTGAAGCGAGAGTGGCTGTGGCTCCAGGTGAGCTTCCAGAGAGGACTTCAATCGTGAACTCTCCCGAATCAGCATCGCCCGTTGTGTCGGAAACTCGAACCGTGAATGTGGACTTGCCTTGGCCCGTTGGAGTGCCAGAGACAATCCCGGTTGCAGCATTTAGAGCCAGACCCGCTGGCAGGGAGCCTGTTGAAATGGAAAAACTATAAGGCGGGGTTCCTCCGGCCACCGCTGGTTTCTTCGCAAAGAGAGTTCCCGGAAAGGCTCTGTCACTGCTTTTCAGCCAGGTACTGATGGCTACACCAGAGGTCCCCTCGCTAGTCAGAAAGGGAGAGCCTGAAATCGAAGTCAAGGTCCCGGTGCTCGGGTTTAGCGAGAAGCCCGCACTGCTGTTGTCTTGATTTGCCACGTAAACCCACTGCCCCCCGGAGTCGACTGCTACGTCTATGGGTGATGCAAATTCTCCAACCGCCACTGGCGAGCCAACCGCCGTCAAGGATCCATTGCTCCCGACACGGTATGACGCCACCGTATCGCTCTGACCAAAAGAATTTGTCCGCTGGGTAACAAAGAGAAATTGACCGGAAGGATCGGCGGCAAGAGCCGAGGGTGCCGGATTCAGGGGCAGAGGGGAACCGGAAATCGGAGTCAAGGCGCCTGTTGCTCCAATGGATAAAACAAAGACTCCGTGGCTATCCATCGCATACAGGAACCGTCCCAGGGGGTCCAGCGCAACGCGTGACAAAAAATTTCCCATTGTAAAAGGAGAACCTGAAATGGGAGTCAGAGCCCCTGTACTGCGGTTAATCGAATAGGCCGAGATGCTGTTGGACAGGTTATTCGCCACATAAACGAATCGACCAAAGCCATCAGTGACCACATCGAGCGGTTGGGACCCGGCGGCAAACGGAGAGCCCTTAACCGGGGTCAATGCACCGGTATCGAGATCAAACGAAAACGCCGAGATGTTATTCGACTCGGAGTTAGCCACGAAGACGAATTGCCCGGATGGGTCCATAGCAAGGCGCTCCGCAGAGCTTCCACCCGTGGTAAAGGGGGAACCTGGCACAGGTGTGAGAGCCCCGGTTATGGGGTCACTGCTTTGAACGCAGACCAGGCTGCGGGCGGAGTCAGTGACGAGAACAAAACGACCAGCCGGATCAAAGACGCCCCCTCCTGCTGCGGCACAGGAATTGACGCCCCCGGGGACGGGAACCATGGCCCCCGGCGCGGGTCCCAGGATGGAACGGTCACTGGAGGTCCCTGTAGTTAAGGCCGAGGCTTCGTAGCTCAGCTTGTCTTTCAACGTAAGCCCTTCAAGCCATCCAAACGCAAGAAAAAATAACATTTCGGCATGCGTATAACTTGCATTGGGGACAAAAAAGATGAACCCATCTTTGATTATTACAAGCTCATTCGTAAACCCAATAAAGCCGAAAATCCTCACTTTACTCGCCAGCAAGGGACGGGGACAGGTCAGGAAAGACAAGCTTAGAAGCGTGCATAGAAATATGCGCACGTACTTCGCGAGATCGGTGGAATCGCACAAGGTTTTGCGTTTTCCAATTCCTCTCTCAATCCTAACTCCTCTCCCCTCGGGAGAGAGGATTTCACCGGGCGGCAGACCATGTGAGGGTTGTGAGGGTATAGCAGGATCCGCAACAGAGTGTTCAGCATGGCGACCCATGGTTGAGACCTCCAATTATCTTACTTTTTGATTTCTGCATTCCAAAGTGATAACCCCAGAAGCGATTCTGTGCAGTGATGGTAGGAACTCGCTTAGCTCTCCAACTAAAAATCTGATTTGGACGGGGGAATCGCGCAATGCTGCCATTGTCTTTTCTTGGAGGAGGGACACGTTCGTCCACCGTTGATTTTTTGCGGTCCTCCCCGCGGGTGAGCATAGCTTTGATTTGCAGCGCCCAACAAAACACCAGACTGGGAGCGGCCAACCTGCTTGGAGAAAAGGCAGACCGGCTCTCTAGCGACCCAGGACAATCTAACTCGACCGACACTTCGCACTCCCAGCGGCCTCGAACAAAATCAATTTGGCCTCTCCTTCATGGTTAAGAAGATCAGTTAGGGAGTGTCAATGAAACCGATTTCTTCGCACCTTCAGCCTTCCCGACTGATCTCTTTGTTGCCAAGCCCGGTGCATTCTCTGGCCAAATTGCGGAGGGGCCAAAATTATGAGTTCCATTGCAAGGAATAATTATTCTTATACTGAAATTGATTGGACCTGTCAAGAACTCGCCGTACCCTGATTCCACCTGTGAGTCACCATAACTCGGTGCGCCAGCTCGAAAAGCGGACATTTCATTTGTCAACTACACCGGACATATCCTGTATCAATGACACCAATATCAGAACTACTTGAAATTAGGGGATGTCAGTGATATTAGTTCCTTCATTCCAATCTATGATGTGTCATGGACGTAGATCGACTTGGAATTCTGGACAAGGCCAGAGAGACGGGAAAGAGAGAAAAGGTGGCTCAGCTACTTCCGAATTCGGAGGATCATGAAGTGGTGGTGGTCGGATCGGGCGCTGGAGGCGGCACCGTTGTCCACGTTTTGACTGGCTTAGGCATTCGGGTAACCCTCCTCGAGGCGGGTCCAATGCTCGATCCCTCGCAGGAGTTCAAGGAACATGTCTGGCCTTACGAAGTTGATCACAGAGGCGCAGAGCCGGGGGGAGCTTTTTACTTTGGCCGGGGCAAGCCCTATGGTTATTTCGCCACCACCAACGGCGGCTGGAACCTGGAGGGCGAACCGTACACCGTAGGCGCGGGAAGTGAGTTCCGTTGGTTTCGCTCGCGGATCCTCGGCGGCCGAACCAATCATTACGGTCGGATGTCATTCCGCTTCGCCGACTATGACTTCAAGCCCTATGACAGGGACGGGCTGGGTGTCAACTGGCCTATCTCCTACCAGGACCTGGCTCCTTATTACGACAAGGCCGAAGCTTTCATCGGAGTCACCGGGACTCGAGAAGGGATCCGCAGTGCGCCGGATGGGGTATTCCAAGAGCCGCCACCACCCAAGGCTCATGAGGTTCTCATCCAAAAAGCCAGTGAAAAGTTGGGGATCCCCTGCATCTCCAATCGCCGCGCAGTGATTACCCGATCACTGAATGGAAGACCGCCCTGCCACTACTGCGGACAATGCGACCGCGGTTGCATCATGGCTTCCAATTACTCGTCCAGCCAGGTTCAGATCTTCCCTGCCCTGAGAACCGGCAAGCTGAACATCATCGACCTGGCCATGGTCAGAGAGGTCCTGACCGACGGCAACAATAAGGCAGCGGGCGTTATTTATATCGACAAGCGAACGCGCACTGAAAAGATCATTCGCTGTCGGGTAGTGGTTCTGGCGGCCAGCTCATGCGAATCTGCGCGCATCCTGCTGAACTCCAGGTCCAGGGAGTTTCCCAATGGGGTGGCCAACGGTTCCGGGGTAATAGGACGCTTTCTCATGGACTCCGTCGGATTCAGTTTGTCCGGGCAGGTCCCCGCATTGGAGGAACTCCCGCGTTACGACAGCGAGGGTTTCGGCGGGGCTCACCTCTATATGCCCTGGTGGTTGTGGGAGAAGCAGTCCCAGATTGGATTTCCGCGGGGCTACCATATTGAAATCGGCGGCGGCTATTTCATGCCCCAGGTAGGGTCTTTTCATCGGGCTGGCCAAAAGCATGGATATGGCATAACGCTCAAGCAGGCCATTCGGCGGGAGTATGGCAGTCACGTTGACTTTGCCGGCCGCGGCGAAATGATTCCCAATTCCTCCAGTTATTGCGAACTGGCTCCTGAGGTGGTCGACCAGTGGGGAATCCCGGTACTCCGCTTTCATTTCAAGTGGACGGACTACGAATGGAAACAGGCACGTCACATGGAACGCACCTTTACCAAAATCATCGAAGCCATGGGCGGAAAGGCAGAAGCGCTGACTCCTGCGGAACGCGAGGCTCGTGGAATCTCAGTCCCTGGCGAAATCATCCACGAAGTGGGGACCGTGCGCATGGGGAGCAATTCTCATACTTCGGCGCTGAACGGCTTCTGCCAAGCCCACGAAGTCAGAAACCTGTTTGTATGCGACGGCGCTTCATTTGTCAGCAACCCCGACAAGAATCCGACCCTCACGATCAATGCCCTGGCTTGGCGAGCTTCTGATTACATCGCCGAAGAAATGAAAAAGGGAAATATTTAGCCTGGACAGTAAGTCTGTGCGGCGCAGCACGCAGCGTGATGTGGATTTGACAGGGGCCTTTCATGACTTATTGAAAAACTCCAAATGACTGATCTCAAATACAAGAAAAAGGACCCAATATGCGGAGAGCTTTCCCGCCGGGATCTCTTGCGGCACCTCGCCCTGGGGATCACCGCACTGAGCGGCCCAACGCTGACGGCAGAAGCTGCCGGCCATGTCCACCAAGAGGTAAAGCAGGAAAAAGTCAGCGCCGGTAACTACAAACTGAAGCTGTTCACCCGGCATGAATTTCAGACTCTGTGCCGGCTGGCTGACCTCATTATGCCCGCAGATGAATTTTCAGGTAGCGGCTGTGAGGCTGGAGCCCCCGAATTCGTCGATTTGCTTTGTAGTCAGAATCAGGAATTGGCCCGGATCTTTACCGGTGGACTACTGTGGTTGGACGCCACGATGCGAAGACGCCACGGAGTGAAGTTCAGTGAAGCAACAACAATGCAGCAAACCTCCCTGCTGGATTTGCTGGTCTCAATGGAACAGTCGGAGGAAGGGGCCGAGTCGATTCACGGGGAAAGGGCTCAATATCGTGATTTCAGCTCTTATGAGTCGACTGATCCTGCCGATCTGGGAGCCGGAGTAATTTTTTTCAATTGGGTTCGGAAGCTGGTAGTGGATGCTTATTACACCAGCGAGATTGGCATCAAGGACCTGGGCTATGTGGGTAACAGCACGATGGCCAGATATGAGGTTCCGCAAGGCATTGTCGACCTTCTCCTGCAACGAAGTCCCTTGGGGCATCCCGGCAAGGTCAAATGAAGGATCCGCCGAGCATTCCGTCGAGTCATCTTCCTCACTTCCCTGTCGGCCTTGGATAGCCTCGAATCTCTTCTGTCGATCCGGGACATTCATCTTCTGCATTACAGATTGTTACCTAAATCTTTACACCAACCCAACCAACAATTGATGACGGTTGCACCTTAACAACCCTACCGCGCTACGTGTCGTAACAAGACCGCGGCCTTAAGGGTCGCGGCTCCTCGCAGGGGCCGTTTGGTGCTTCGGCCCCCAGACAACGACATGACTTAAATCGTCATTAACGACCGCGGCCACCGTGGAAGCTGCCGCCTGAGTGGATCGAGCCCCCACCGCCAAAAGAACGGCTGGACTGGTATCCGCCTCCTCCCGAGTACGAGGGGCTGGAGCGATAGCTGGGCACGGAGCGGTTTCCGCCGGAGCCACCACCGTAGGACGGATTCTGGCGGTATCCGCTGCTGCTGCCGTAGGACGGGCTGGATTGATAGCGGGGAACGGAACG
>DATKMG010000316.1:0-5155 GCA_035541995.1 Terriglobia bacterium | reverse complement strand
ATGGCCTTGCGGCGTTCTTCCAATACAGGAGCAACCAACAACATGTAAGGGCTGTCGGTATCCAGCTTAAAATAATCGGATAATCTCTCACGCAGAACGGACGGAGCGAACGGTCGGAACGACTCCCGGTACTTAATCTTAAGATTCATGACAGATTGCATTTTCGAATTCCGAGCATCGCCGATGATACTCCTGGCACCGAGAGCCCGAGGGCCAAACTCCATGCGCCCCTGGAACCAACCCACGACCTTCCCCTGGCCAATTTCACGCGCAACCGAGTCGAAAAGTTGCTGCTCGGTCATCCGCTGGTAGGGCGCCCCCTGCTTTTTCAAGAAGATCTCGATTTCCTCGTTGGAGTAGGAGGGCCCCCAAAGACTTCCCTGCATCAGGTCACCGTTCTCAGGCGTTTTGCGAGGTTCCTTCTCCTGCTCGTACCAGGCAGCCAGAGCCGCGCCAAGGGCTCCACCCGCGTCACCGGCTGCCGGCTGGATCCACAGGTGCTTAAAAGGACCTTCTCTCAGGATCCTGCCGTTTCCCACGCAGTTCAGCGCCACACCACCCGCCAGGCAGAGGTTCTCCTGGAGGGTCTCGTGGTGCAGACTCCTCGCCAATCTCAGCATAACCTCTTCAGTGACATCCTGAATAGATCGGGCTAGATCCATCTCCCTCTGAGTCAGCGGCGATTCCGGGCGTCGTGGCGGACCTCCAAAAAGAGCATCGAATCTATGGTTAGTCATGGTGAGACCGGTGCAGTAGTTGAAGAAATCCATGTTAAGGCGAAATGAGCCGTCCGGTTTGACGTCGACCAGATGATCATAGATCGCCTGAACATACCTGGGTTCGCCGTATGGGGCCAGGCCCATCACTTTATATTCACCCGAGTTGACTTTGAAACCCGTATAGTAAGTGAAGGCTGAATAGAGAAGTCCGATGGAGTGTGGGAAATCAATTTCCCACAGAGGGATAAGCCGGTTATCCTCCCCGAGCCACGCTGTGGTCGTTGCCCATTCTCCCACACCGTCCATGCATAGAATCGCCGCCTTCTGGAAAGGAGAAGGGTAGAAAGCAGACGCTGCATGAGATTCGTGATGTTCAGTAAAGAGAATAGGTGGGAGGTTAGATTTCACCATCCCGTTCGAAATTTGCAGGAGTTCGTTTCCGAGCAGATTCTTCAGGAACAGCTTCTCCCTGAGCCAAACGGGCATTGCGGCCACAAAAGACTGGACGCCTTGGGGGGCAAACGATAGATATGTTTCCAATAGGCGCTCAAACTTGACGAGGGGCTTGTCATAAAAGACAACGTATTGGAGGTCTCCCAAAGCAATTCCCGCCTCTCTTAGGCAGTAGCTTGCAGCTTGTGTTGGGAACCCGGCATAGTGCTTCTTGCGCGTGAAGCGTTCCTCCTGAGCCGCAGCGAGTATTTCTCCATCTCTGACGAGGCAAGCCGCGCTGTCATGATAGAAGGCAGAAATGCCCAGTATGTTTCTTTTCATTTCAAGCCTCAGAACGGGCGAGGAGGTTTCTCTACATCATTGCCTTCCAGCTAATCTCACCCCTGACCAGAGGCTGGCAACCGCGTCCACGCGGCCGTCAGCGGGATGATCCTGACGACTGTTGGGTTCCTGTCATCTTCTCGGTTTCTGGCGGACTGTGATATCCCCCGGCACGTTGACTGGACGCGACCAGCAGTTCATGTGAAAGCAAGTAATTAGCGACGTGGTGCGCGACCTGCCTGGCGCCGCCTTCGTTGAAATGTACGTCATCGTAGAAACAGGTCGTGTCGCTCGGAATAAGGGAAGCCAGGTCAAGGCAGGGGACCTCATGTTGCCGGCACACCTGCTTCAGGCGGTCATTATACATGGCCATCGCTTCCATCAGGGTCTTGACCGTGTAGTAAGGCTGGTGCTCAAGCTGCTGGAAATCGCCGACACCGCCAAACCACAAGAGTGCAGTTTCTTCCGCCGTGAGGTCAGATCGCCATAGGCACGGCTGGGTCATGAAGACAGTTTGCACGCCCCGCTTGCGGCCCAGATCGACAATCCGGCCGATGTTCGATGCGAACTCGTCCAAAGCGGAGGTCAGATCAGGCAACTCGTCACGGTACTCGGAGGCCCCCTGCCGATGACTGCGCCAAAGGTTCATGACCCGGCCGGCTTTGTCCTGAACGTGACCGCGACGCAGGATGGGGCGCAGTCTCATCAGCGTCTGCCAGATCGCGGTCCTTTTGTACAGAGGATCATTGGGGTTGGGACGAAAACTGCCTTGGAAAGTCTGCGCAATGAGTTCCTCCTCTGTGCCCGGACGATCCATGTAGAAGGGATCGTATTGCGTGTCTTTTGACAGGCGTTTACTGAGGTCATTAACGCCAACCAGCAAGAGCACGAGGTGTATGTCCAAGTCCTCCAGCGGGAGGTATCTGATGGCTGTAACATGGTGGTGCGTAGTGTCTCCGCTTCGGCCGGCGTTGCCTACCCACACCGGTGCAGATAATCGGTGGCTCAATTCCACTTGGAGCAGGTAGGGCCAGGTTTTAGGTTGATCCAGCATCGAACATTCCGTTGTGCTGCCGCCGACAGTCAGAATGCGAAAACGATCATCCGGGGATCGTTCATCACCGCGAAACCCGTCACGATTGACAATGAAGTGCGACCTGCCGCTGATGCCAACGTAGAGACCCTTGAGCGGATCAAAGACCGCATGCATGTGGGGGGGCCAGATGTAGAAGGTCTGGCTCCATCGTGACGCTTGAATCCACCGCAACACCCCTTCACACAGGAGGAGAGACAGGACGGTTGACAGGAGCAATAGCCCCCCACTCCTGATCCATGTCCGCTTCATCCCTGTTCGACCTCCTCGGCTTGGCATGGCTGAAACTCTGTACCCGCCGCCCACACCGCTGTTGGATTTGTGGCGTTGGTATTCATGTCGCCAAGGGAGTCTTTTTGATTTCCTGTTGCAGCTTCCCTTTGCTAAGGGGGAGGAGTTAATGCCAGAGAAGAATCAACCGTAAAGACTCAACGGCACCCTCAAAGTTTCGGTTTTGCCCTCAGCGCCTCTCCGGCAAACGCGCTTATTTAAACAGCTGCATATTTCAAGTTCGTTACAGCTTTGTTAAACAGAAGTGAATTCTTGGATCTCACCTGGTCTCCGATTTGCCGCCGTCAGTTTTGTGACATCGCCGCCGGTGTGAATCGTTTCATGGGAGAGCCGAATCGGAAGCCAGGAGAGAAGCGATAAGAAGCCCCATCCAGGACTTATTGGAAGTCGGGTTAGAAATCCTTCACAATGTTGCGTTTGAAATGAGTCACCAGCCAACTCTCTCGGGCAGGCTTGCGGGGATTAATGAGTCCTCTGGAGCAATCATCCTGAAATCTCCGGCCACAGGCGGTTTGCGCGCCCACCTCCACGCAGCCAGCTGGATGATCCCGGATCGAATCAATCCAAAAATCATGGTTACCCAGGCGGCGCCCGACGCTCCATGGGCCGGAATGACCCAATAATAAGACAGTAACAGGAATGGGAACACCACGCTTTCTACAGAAATAATGAACTTGGGACGCAGAAACAACACAAAGGTCATATTTAAAGGCGTTGTCGCCAGCCAAGAAAGTGCTGAAGGTAGAAGAACCATGAAAATTTCTTTTGATGCGGAAAAGCTTGGAGGGAACAGCTTCCGGGCAATAAAGTCAATATACAGGAAGAAGAAAAGGTAGATAACCACTGACCCGGCAATAAGAATTCTTTGCAGGATCCGATAGAGTGAATAGATTTTCCCCTGACGGTAAAAAGACATGATTCTGGGGCTTAGGAGAACGGAAAGATAGAGGCCTAACATTGGAAATATTGATGCCAATGCACTACCCGCGGAATAGATTCCAACCTCTCGAATCCCCGCCCATCGGGTTAAAGTGAAATTGGGCAACTGGGCAACGACAACACTTATACCAGTTGTAATCAGGAACCACTTCATGAAATGAACCATTTCCATTATCAACGGAATCGAGAGCTGGTCCTTGCCGCGAAAAAAGTCTTGTCCGTAAAAGATAAAGAAGAGAGTAGCAATGCCGATTGGCGCGGCCGCGAAAAAAGCTAGAATCAATCCGGGATTTACACGTCCGATGAGGATCGCAATTGCGACGCCCGAGAATTTGGCAAAGATATGCAGGAGCTCCACTTTCCCATAGGCGCTGAACTTTCCCTCTACCTGGAAATGGGTCTGCACGGATCGAAGCACGAGGACTCCCAAAATGGCCGCGGTTGTCAAATAAAGCCAGGAAACTTCTCCTTTGTTGGAAAACAGGATGCGCCGAAGAGGGACTGCAAAAATCCCCGAGAGAAGAAAGAAAATACCGATCAGCACCAATTTGATATGTAACCCGGCCTGTTGAATCGCTTGACTTCGTGATGGATTCTCCGTCCGACACAAGGGAGCCAATCGCAGCACCGCCAAGTCAATGGCAGACCCGAAAATTCCCTCGGCCAGAAGAATCCCTGCAATACATAGCGAGTAAGCTCCATACTGTTCCGGAGTGAAGAAGCGAAATAGCAGGATATTCAGCACGAAGGTGCTTCCTCCTCCTAGCACCTTGGGAACCATGACAAAGGAAAATTCATGCAGCCATTGTTTCAGTTGCCAGGCCGGCATTGAATGGGCTGAGAGTCTCAATTTCGAGTAACCTCTGCGTTGGAAATCCCTTCTCACACAGAAGGCAAGATTCCCGTATCTTTACGCAATATGAATGGGCTTTTTGTTCAGGGGTCCGGGCATGTTGTCTTAGCTAGCACGGGTCCCTTTTTGCTCCAATGAGGGGCTTCCACCTGAAATCGATTCGGCAAGAGGTGGGAAAAAGAAATGCGAGTTTGCACAGAATTCCGTTGCCAGTGCTGCCTCACGGCGGGCAGGTTAGCCGTTCCCGGTCCTTTTGTCAAATTGAGAATCGAAACCGGGTGCAAATAGACGTGGCGGTGAGAATGCCAGTATGCGGGATTGCAGTGACGATTCGCCGACTGGGGCTCTGACATCTTTTACCGCGAAGCGGTAACTGGGGATTGGACATTTGTGAAGCGGCAGGAGGCCGCTTCTTCCTTATTGAGCCCCGCTGGGGGCGGCAGACAGTAGCCCAGGGCGCCGTCAGCGGCAGGAGCTCGGGACCAC
>DATKMG010000315.1:0-3288 GCA_035541995.1 Terriglobia bacterium | reverse complement strand
TGTCCTGAGCTTGAGTATTGCGATTAATACAACTGCATTCAGCGTGTTGAATGCAGTACTGTTAAAGCCTTTGCCGTATGGTGAGACCGAGCGTCTGGTGGAGCTCAGTTGGCAGGACAAAAGGGGCGGAGCCGAGTTCGGTCTGGGGCACGAGGGGTTTGCTTTGCTGAAAAGCGACAGCACCGTATTCAGGCAAGTGGCTGCTTACTCCAGCCGGGTAGTCTTCTTGACCATGCCTGACGGCTCTGCGGAGGTGGCGGTCATCAGCGTCTCCGCCAACCTGTTCACCGCTCTGGGCGCGAAGCCGGTGCTAGGCAGGGGTTTTCTGCCATCCGAGGAAAAGCCCGGCGAGGATCGCGTGGTGGTTCTCGGTGATGCATTCTGGCATGAACATTGGGGCGCCGACACCAATGTGATTGGTCAGCACCTGGAATTGGACGGCCAAAATCATACGGTCGTTGGGATCATGCCTCCTGGTTTTACATTCCCGTTTCGCCACCCGACACCGTTCTGGGTGCCGCTGGTTCCACCGGTCGGGGGGCGTGGCGAGGCGAGCGTCATCGCTCGGCTCAAACCGGGTGTTACATTGAAGAAAGCCCGTGCTGCGATGGGGATCTTGGCTGATCGAATCGAACAAGCGAATATTGCACGCCATACTGGAGGAACCGTGACTGTTCGCCCTCTTCTGGACAGATTTTTCCAGAAGCATCGCTTGTCGCTTTGGCTGCTGATGGGGACTGCGGCTTGTGTGCTCTTGATCGCGTGCTCGAATGTGGCCAACCTGTTTCTGATCCGTGCGGCGGGGCGACAGCAAGAAATGGCGGTGCGCGTAGCTCTGGGAGCGTCTCGTGGCCATCTCATGCGCCAAATGCTCACCGAGAGTTACACGCTGAGTGGCACAGCGGGGATTTTTGGCCTGTTCCTGAGCTACTGCGCGGTCAGGCTCCTGGTTAGTATCTGTCCCGCGAAGGTTCCGCGACTTGCCGAAGCGAGTTTAGGTCTCCCCGAAATTGTGTTCACCGTTTGTCTGATGGTGGTCGTTGGGCTGGTCTTCGGGATGGCCCCGCTGTGGAGGATGAACGTGGCGAGCCCCGCCGAATTCCTGAACCAAGGCCGGATGCGATCCGGGACGGGCGCAAGAGGGTGGGGCTGGTGCGACAACCTGGTTGCTTCCCAAATCGGGCTGGCCTTGACTTCGTTGATGGGGGCTTTCCTGCTGATCTACAGCCTCATGGCCTTGCAGCGAGTCGATCTGGGGGTTCAGCCAAAGAGCGTGCTGGTTCTGGAAGTTGACCTCCCCAAGGCCAGGTACTCCGAACCCAGCCAGGCTTGGGCGTTCTACGAACCGCTGCTCCACCGCATCCGGTCGCTCCCGGGTGTTAGAGCGGCCGGGTTGAGTTCGCATGGGCTGTTGCTTAACCGCAATGGAGAGTATGAGGAGGTGATGATCGATGGAAAAGTCCCCGGAGAACCCGGGGAGGCTCATCTGGTGAAAATGCAGGCCGTCAGTACTGGGTTTTTCGAGTCCTTGGGATTCCGCATCCGCCGTGGGAGAGTTTTTACCGCTCCGGACACTTCGAGCAGTGAAAGGAACGTGGTCATCGACGAAAACCTGGCCCGCCGTTACTTCGGGGACACCGATCCGCTAGGGCACCGAATCAATGGGAGGCCCATCATCGGAGTCGTCGGAAGCGCCAGAGACTTCCTCGATTTGGACTCCGTTCAAACCACCTGCTACACGCCTTTGAGTGATGGGTGCAGTCGGGCGGCAGCCGTCGTGGTCAAAACGGACGGGGAGCCGTTGCAAATAGTGAAGTCCTTGCGAGCTGAGCTGGCGGCAATGGACAAGGATCAAGAGCGGGCAAAGATCGAAAGCTTGGAGAACATTCTGGCGCAGATGCTCGCGCCCCAGCGATTTAACACTCTTTTGTTGGCGGTCTTTGCCGGCGTGGCGCTGTTGTTTGCCGGCGTCGGCATTTACGGCCTTTTACGGTATGTCGTGGCACAACGAACGCAAGAGATCGGCGTGCGAATGGCCGTTGGCGCCACTCGAGCTGAGGTAATGTGCCTGGTGTTGCGTCAGGGAGGAGCCCTGGTGCTGCTAGGAACGCTGATGGGAATACTTGGGTCGCTCGCGACAACACACCTGCTGAGGAGCCTTCTCCATGAGGTTCAGCCTGCGGACCCTGGTGTTTTGGCCTTGGTAGTAACCACTGTGTGGGTCGTTTCGTTGGCAGCCTGTTACTTCCCGGCACGACGTGCAGCCAAGGTTGATCCCATGGTCGCACTGAAATGTGAGTAACGGATGCTGATGACTTCAAATCGCAAGTTCAGCAAACAGCCCATAGCGCTGGTGGGGTTAGTTTACCTGGCCAGTCAGATCCTTGGCGTAACATCTGCCGGGGAAGCACTGAACAAAGAGACAGGAACGCAGATTCCGCATGGCGGCATCTCCGACAACGTAGGGCAGATGATTCAGAGAAAGCCTGACTCGGCTGCGCAAGGTTTCCTTTGGAGAGTGAAATCCACAACGTCCGAGGTTTACCTGCTTGGGGTTAGTCACTGGGGAAATGAGCGATTCTATCCCCTGTCTCCGTCTATTGAGACGGCTTTCGAGAGCTCAGACACGCTAGTGCTCGAAACCGCCCTAGACACCGATTCGCAGAAGCATTTGCAGGAGAGGCTTTTCGCGGCGGGCACGTATCCTGCCGGAGAAACCCTCGAACAGCACCTTTCTGCTGGTGTCCGTGATCTTTACGGAGAATACCTTCGGGATCGCCACCTGGCTACCGAGCACCTGAACCGCTTCCGCCCGTGGGTTGCGGCATGGGTAATCTCCCGGGAGGAAGACAGGCGCCTGGGTCTCTCTTATGAGCAAAGCGTGCCGATGCATTTTCTCAAGCGTGCTCAGGGTCATAAAACCGTCGTGGGGTTGGAGACTGCGGATGACTATGTCTCGCTGTTGGGCGGCTGGAAGGAGCGTACCCAGGAGCTGTTCCTAAAGCTGACATTGCTTGAAATCAAGGACTCGCCGCCAGCTCTAGGTCGATTGATCGACGCGTGGCGCTCCGGTGATAGCACAGCAGCGGAATCACTGACCACGAAAGAGATGAGCAAATCGGAATTCCAGCCCGTTTACAAATCGCTCGTCATAGATCGCAACGCGCGCATGGCGGGACGTGTCGAGCAATATCTTCAGGCCAATGGCACTTACTTTGTGGTACTTGGAGCTGGGCACCTGCTCGGTAAGGACAGCATTATCAGCCTTCTGGGTCAGAAGGGATACCG
>DATKMG010000314.1:0-2851 GCA_035541995.1 Terriglobia bacterium | reverse complement strand
ATATCGTCCTGGACAGCCTTTCAGTCGAGAACGCCGATTGGAAAAGCCGTGAGCGGATGCGGCCTCCTGTTGGTGACTGGTACAAATGGGGGGTCGTGATTGACAATAACATGAGTCCCCGTGAACCAGGATTCGGCTCCTGTATCTTCCTTCACGTCACAGAAGGACGCGGCGTGGCGACCAGCGGATGCACCGCCATGGATGAGGAGCGGATCGAGTCGCTCATCGGGTGGTTAAATGCCGAAAAGCATCCTATCCTGGTGCAGCTGCCTGAGCCCGAGTACGACCAGCGGAAGGTCAGCTGGCAGCTTCCCTGAGCTCCAGAATCCTCTCGATGGTCTCCTGTGACAACGCCCGTGGGTGATAACGGGCAATCGGCTTCTTGGGAATAAGCCCGGCTGGCCCGTGATCACGGAACGCTTTCCTCCATTCATAGAAAGTAGATTTCGCAATTCCGAATTCGCGATACGACTTAACGTTCTTGCCGATCAGCTCTGCATACTCCAAGACCATCGCCTTGTACGGTACCATCTTTCGCTTGCCCATTGACGTGACCTTTCCATTGTCCAATGCAAGGTAATGGAAAATGTCCGTCAAGGTCTGACATACCTACACACGCGTATCGCCGGGCACTTCCATCCAGAGCTGGCAAGGAAAGTCACACTCAAGAAGAACAAAAAGGCCAAAAGACCCACCCGGGGACAATTGGCCCTATAGCAGTAGCTGCTCGAATATCTGAGGCACAACTGGGCCCGGTGGACTCTCATCGGGCATTTTGTTTTCCCCCAAGACAACGAATGCGGGTGCTCGGGGAGAAGATAAGTCCGTGAAGAGCCTTGTGTCGACCGTGAATGTGCAGTAACAATGCGCGGCAGATCCGCTGCAAATCGTGAGAAAACCCGGCTCGTACTGTCCGAGGAAAGAGACAAGCAACTGAGATTTCTCTGACTTTTTCATGACACTTAGAAGCCGCCCAGGAGGTATGTTCGGGAAGAATCTCGGAGGAGGTGCACTCATGACAATTCCAAGGATTCTCTGCTTCCTCGCCCTTCTCCTCTCCGCGGGATGCTCAACTACACACATCGTCCCGCGGGATCCAGGGTCCATAGGATTCATTACGACAAAAGCACGTCTAGAAGGCGAGGCTGTCGTAGTGAAACGAATCGAAGGAGACGATATCACGTTGGACCTGCTCTCAATACAGACTGACACTTTGGTGGGCTACAGCCGGGCCAGACAAGAGTCAGTCAAGGTCCCGCTGTCAGATGTGGACGAGATCACAGCAAACCACCCAATGCGTGGTGCAGGAAGAGGGTTACTCCTGGGCATTGCCGGTGGATGTATAATAGGGGGATTATTCGACCAAATAGACTGGCCCCTCTTACCCTTCTCGGAACACCTACCGCACGACCACGACAATCTCAAGGTAGGCGTTATTGAGGGAGGGCTCCTGGGAATGATAGTGGGAGCCAGCTCCTACTCGACCGAACACTACTTACTTGGTGAGGAAAGATTCGAGAGGCTGACCAACGACACGCTTACTCGCCAGGAAAACTATGGGCTGGAAGGACTCTCCCCATCCGAAGTGATTACGCTGAAATCGTGGCCGATTCATGAAGAAACCTCAGAAGCCATTTCCATCCTGTGGGGTGGGAAACCCGTTTGGCTCCCAAAGTCCAGGATCAAGTTCGAGCGACTTAGAGGAGGACTGATCAATCTTGCAGTCCCAAAGAGCCTAATGGAAGCACCCTAGCAGAAGTGACAGGCCAGGAAGCAATAATGCGTTCTGGCTCGTTTAAGTTGACATGATCCCATGCGACTTTCGGCGACGCACATGGTTTTATAGTATTTCCTCAGATCTTTCCTGCCCCTCTTGGGACATTGGAGGCGGATGCGAGGTGGTACGAACACTTCGAGAAAAGCCTCGCGCCAGGGTGCTGAGACGGGAGGCGAGATCGCTTTTCAACTCCAGGTCGAACGAGTGGCTCTGACATTCGACAACTCCGAGACCACTTTCGTCAACACACCGACCGGTGCGATGACGCTTTGAAGACGGGGGAGAAAGGATCTTAATTCCCTCGACCTGTGACGCCTTCCCGTTATCCTAGAGGGATGCAGCGCTTGAGGGCTTAGATGCTGTTGCAGGGCAGGTGAAGTGGGTTATGAGGGCGATGGAAAAACACAGAATGAACGGCAGTGAAACCAATATTGTGCAAAACTCTATGTGCCCGGAACAAGCGACCAAAGGAATGCGAACATAATCGAATTGTGGGTGATGGCATTTTAGAGGAGTAGCCCGGTGCAATCGCCGGGCTCATCTTTTTTACTCTCACGCCGCTAGCGCCTTGATTACCCCCAGGATCCCCTGCTTCTCCTCACTCGTGAACGCAGGCCTATTCGATTTCGTCAGACTCCTCATCAATACTGTGGCGATCTGCGAGAAGAACAGGCTATTCTCGGCCGCCTTCGGCATCTTGTCCAGATCAGTTGTCCGGGTAAGATGGAATCGGTTTTCCGTGTCAAAGACGACATCAGACCCAACGACTCTTGCAAGTGCCACAACGGTCGACCCTCTGGGGGGACGGCTCACTTCCTTCTCGCTCTTCTTTACTATTCAACTGAAAGGGTTGATCCTGGATCCCGCACCTGCCCTGGAATATTTCGGGATGCGGAAATTTGTACCTTATCCGAAGAATGAAGGCAAGCTCGTTGGGGCAAAATGGCTTGACAACAATCAAATGGTATCTACCCAGGCTGACTGATGCCAGAGAACTGTGCAATGCACCTCTCGAGGCCAAGTATTCCCAAGATGTTACGAAATTAACTACCAGAGAAGCCATGGTATCCATGT
>DATKMG010000313.1:0-7218 GCA_035541995.1 Terriglobia bacterium | reverse complement strand
CAGTTACTGCTCGGACTTTCAAACCGTGCGGATCAATCGATAACCCCTGATCCGTCCTATTTCCGAACCAACCAATTCCAGCTTTCCTTCGGCGACGAATACCAGATGACCCCCAATCTGAGTTGGAGCTTTGGTTTGGGAATGCGAATCGACAGCCCACGAGCAGAAAAGTACAACCATCAATCCAACCTGGATCTCGACTTAGTCAACCCGCAGAATCAGCGTCCTGGAGCTCTGATCTTTGCTGGACAAAATGGAGGGCCTTCGACCTTCAGCCCACGACAAGTGAACTGGGAACCCACCATTAGTTGGGCACTGAATCCCTGGGGAGACCGGAAGACAGTGCTGCGTGGTGGCTACTCTATTTTCTTCCAGGGGTTTCCTCTGTATCCGACTGATTTTGGGACTCTGGGGTTCAATGCGTATCCTCTTTATATATCGGCCAACGAACAGCTCGTGCCTGCAGTCTCGTTGAAAGATGGTTTCCCCCAGGATTTTGTGCGCCCGCCGGATTTGAGCCCCACAGCGGCTAATGGTACCCGTGCTAACTACATGGACCCTATCGGTACACTTCCTTACGAACAAATCTGGAGGCTGGAGATTGAGAGGGATCTTCCGGCAGAATTCGTTGTTCGTGTGGGATATTACGGGGAAAAAGGCACCCATCGATTTACAGGGAACGGCCTGGATTTGAACGCCTTGCCGCCAGATGTTCTCTCTTACCGCGACCGTCTAAACGATCTGGATTTCAACCTGTCCCTCCGGCCGTACCCCCAGTATCGTGAGATTGTGACCGGCTACGGATACCCGATTGGATCCAATACGGATCATCGCTGCAATGTCCGTGTCGAGAAGCGGTTTTCCCGTGGTCTGAGTCTCACAGCCCTCTATACTCTGTCCAAGTCCATCGACGACATCGTCGAAGATTGGATAAGACCACAAAATTCGACCAATTTAAGACCTGAGAAATCCATTACCCCCTACGATGTGACCCACCACTTGTCCTTGAACTATCTCTATGAGTTTCCATTGGGTCCCGGCAAAACCTTTCGGAACCAAGGAGGCTGGGTGGATAATGTTCTGGCCGGTTGGAGCTTGAGCGGAGTGGCCACATTCCGTTCAGGGACTCCGGTCATGTTAAGGCCTCTCTTTGACAACACGGGTGGGGTAGCGGAAGATCTGCGGGTCAACGTGGTACCGGGTATCGATCCTCATGTAGCAAACCCGACTCCTGACCAATGGTTCAATGCGTCTGCCTTTGATCAACCCCCTGATTTCACCCTGGGAAGCGGTCCTCGAACTCATCCAAGCCTGAGAAATCCCGGAGCCCAGAATATTGATATGTCGCTGACCAAACGCGTGCCGGTGTCAGAAGATTGGACGCTAGAGCTGATCGTCGAAGGGTTTAACGCTTTCAATCACGGCAACTGGAACAACCCTGACCCGCTCATCGGGTCTGCGGAAGATCCTAATCTGAATGCCGGGCGAATTGTTGGCTCGACCGGTGGTCGTGTGATCCAACTCGGTCTGCGCCTCAATTTCTAATCAGGACGGTCCCCCTGTGCCTGGAAAATTGAAATTCCTGACTTGGACCGAGCTAATCCTTCTGAGTCTCTTTTTCGCCTTGCCTGCACATGGCGATAAGCCTGATTCGAAACTCCAGTTCAGAGAGTTGCGTATCCCGATATGGGTTCGGAATGGTACCAACGAGTTTCAAGGAGGACTGGTGGCTCGGAACTTTCGAGTGACCAGCGACAACGAACCCTTGGTGGTCTCGGGTCTCCAAAGTCCCGAGTCGCCAGCCATGCTGTTCATCGCTTTGGACACTGTCGGAGACATGGCCAAAATTGACCAGGCCAGATCGGCTTTGAAACAGGAACTGACCAAGCTGGGACCCCAATATTGGGTCGGACTTCTGTCCGCTCAAGAGAAGCTTGAGGTCCTGCAGGAACCGACTCCTGACCGGGAACTCCTCGAACAAAAACTCGGTTCCTTCAGCCAGTTAGGCAAAGCTGGTCTCCTGGAATCTATTGAGAGTGTTGCGGAACTGAGTCACGGGATTCTACAGCGGAGCCAGGCTCGCGTAACTGTCATCTTTGTCACTGACAGTGATATCGGAAATTACCGGCAGGACTATTTAAACCCGCCTGTCAATTACAGTGACAGCCGTGACTTGAGCCGACGCTTTGCTGGCCGTGCCCTCCAAGAGAAGATTTCGCGCATGACGCTCGCAATGAGCCGGTATCAAGCCCCTATCTTCATCGTTCACATTGATCCCCTGCAGGATGCCTTAAACCACGCCTACCAGAATGGCTTGAAACAACTTGCTGAGGCATCAGGGGGACAATTATTCCTCTCAAAAACCGTCGTTGATATTCAGACCATGATTCAGGAAACGTTTCAATGGGCTGACCATTGTTATGTTCTTGACTGCCGGGTTCCTTCGGATATGAAGGGTACTTTGAAACTCCATATCAGCCTGGTGCAAAGTGAGGCAGGAGTCTTACCCGTCGGACGATTGACTTATGCCCGGCGGATCCTGCTCAAGAGGTGACCATGATTATTGGAAGCGGTGTTACACTGCTTAGTACTGAGAGGACTGTCGATAGATTCCATGACTCGTGAGAATTTGCGAGAAGAACTAGGCAAGATCCGTGAGGAATTTTGGGCCAACCCCAGGAGTACCCATACCAGTCGCTCACTCACCCACTTGATGGAACAGGTCATTGACCTGGCATATCGAAAGGCCCGTCACACGGGCTCCAGCAATGGCAGGGGTATGTCACTTCTGGCAACCGGGGGGTTGGGGCGGCGAGAACTTCATCCCTATTCGGATATCGACCTCATCCTGCTCTTCAATCGGCCTCTCGAATTTGAAGACGAGGAATTCCTGAAGCG
Organism: Terriglobia bacterium; assembly: GCA_035541995.1. Taxonomy (GTDB): domain Bacteria; phylum Acidobacteriota; class Terriglobia; order Versatilivoradales; family Versatilivoraceae; genus DATKMG01. Next base: position 4,320 of record DATKMG010000313.1, on the reverse strand, counting down.
CTTGTTGCACCCTCTCTGGGATCTCGGACTGAATGTCTCCCACCAAGTTCTTAACACCCGGGAGGTGTCGTTTAGTTCCAAGAACATCGAATCAGCAACAGCCCTGCTAGACGTCCGTCTCCTGGCCGGTGACGCCAAGCTATTTGCGCAATTCAAAGGTGACGACTTGAAGCGCCTCTTTTCCCGGCACCGCAAGGAATTCTTGCGCGTCTTGCTGGCTTTTAACTCGGACAGACACGCGCGTTTTAACGAAACCATTTATCAGCTAGAACCTGATGTCAAGGAGGCCCCCGGTGGCTTGCGAGACCTCCACGTGGCTCGCTGGATTGCCCGCATTCTTTACGGGATGGAATCGGAATCCGACTACCTTAGCCAACAACTCCTAACCCCGGGCGAGCATCGGCGGCTTCGGGAGGCCCGACAATTCTTATTGTCCTTACGGACTTACCTCCACTTCCTGAGTGGGCGGAACCGTAACTGCATGACCCATGAGGACCAGGAAGACATTGCACCACGTCTTGGCTATAAGGGCGAAGACCACAACGAAAAGGTGGCGTCGCTGATGAAAGATTACTTCTTACGAGCCAAGGTGATCCAAAGCTTTTATGAGTCTATGGCGCGCCGAGCCTTCCCCCCCTCCCGCAAGGTTTCCCAGGGGTTCAAGTCGACCGTATGGACAACCACCGTAGTGCGCCGGGGGGCATTGCAGTTCACCAGTGCAGCGGGTGTCCAGGAAAATCCGTTAAACATGGTGAAACTCTTTTACCGCTCGGCCAAGTATCAAATCCCTGTCAGCGAAGCTGCCCTGGATGTGGTCAGGCGAAATCTCTTTCTAATCACTGATGAGGTTCGAGCCTCCGGCGAACTCCGCGAGCTTTTCCTAAAGTTGCTCCGCCAACAGCACCGGGTGTACCGGGTCCTTTACCTGATGCATGATGTCGGCCTGCTGGGCAGGATTTTCCCCGAGTTCGACGCGATTCGCTGCCATGTAGAACCGGACTTTTTTCACAAGTACACAGTAGATGAGCACTCCTTGCTTACCATCAAGAATTTAGAAGACCTCTATCATTCTCGCAAACCACGTGAAAGGCGATTTGGAGAGGTTCTGAGAAGCCTCAACCGTCCCGAGTTGCTCATGTTCGCCATGCTCTTTCACGATGTGGGGAAAGGCGAGAGTGGGAGCCACATTCCGGGGAGCCTCGCTGCTGTGAATCGAATCGCCCAAAGAATCCAACTCCCAGAAGAAGACCTGGAGATTGTCCACTTCCTGATTCAGTATCACCTGGAAATGTCAAATACCTTCCAACGGCGAGACATAACGGATGAGGCTGTGGTCAAGCGGTTCACAGAGCTAATTGGGACACAAGAAAACCTCAGAATGCTATGTTTGGTGACCTACGCCGACATCAAAGGAGTGAGTGCGGAAGCTCTGACTCCTTGGAAAGAAGACTTGCTCTGGCAACTGTATGTCGAGACTGATGCCCAGCTGACACGTAATTTTGCTGATGACCGTTGGGTGACCCAGCACAACGGAGGAGTTGTTGACGAAGTCTCCCGCTTTGTAAGTGAAGGCTCCTTGCAGGCCGAGGTTCAGCAATTTCTGGACGGATTCCCGAGACGCTACTTGCGATTCACCCCGAAACAGAAGATCGCTGAACATTATCGGTTGTCTCGCAAGGTCCACACCTTGCAGGATCTGGGTTTTAAACTCACCAAGAAGAAATCCACTTATGAACTCAGCATTATGGCCGTGGACCGACCGTTTTTGTTTGCCAAACTGACCGGACTTCTTTCTTATTTCGGCATGAACATCGTCCGTGGTCAGGGCTTTGCCAATAACAAGGGAATGATTCTCGATATAATTGAATTTGAGGATAGCCTTCAAACGTTCAAATTGAATAGAAGCGAAATTGAGAATTTCCGGGTTACTCTGGAGAGGATCCTCCGGGACGAACTCAGCTTAACGGAGTTGCTCAAACGAAAGGAAACCAGTATCCTTTTTCAGCCCAAGCGTAAAGGACCGGTCGCAACGTTTATTAACTTCGATGACCAGGCATCTGAAAGATACACCATAATGGAGATCGTCTGTAAGGACCGGTTTGGGCTGCTGTATAACATTGCCCGTACTATTTCTCAGAATGGTTGCAGCATCGAGGTCGCATTGATCTCTACCGAGGGCTATAGAGCTATTGACGTGTTCTATCTGACCCAGGCAGGAAAGAAGCTTTCACCCGGTTCTCAGCAAACTCTGGCATGCATGATGAAAGAACGACTGGATCACCCGGTTGCGGCGTGAGCTGGCTGCACAGAGACTTGTTAATTTGAAGAAAGAGGTTTGCCATGAAACTGGTCAAATGCATCATCAGGCCCAACAAGCTGGAAGAGGTCCGGGAAGCCCTTGAAAAGCTCAATGTCGCAGGAATGACGGTTTCTGAAGTTCGGGGTCATGGGCGCCAGAAAGGCCACAAAGCTATTTATCGAGGCCGCGAATACAGCGTGACGCTGCTACCTAAGATGATGATTGAAATGGTGCTCCCCGATGACCTGGTAGATGAAGTGATCAAAATCCTTATGGACACAGCTCGAACGGGCGAAATTGGAGATGGTCGGATCTTTGTGCTGCCCGTGGAACAAGGTTACAATATCCGTACCGGCGAACGAGATGTGACCTGATTGGCAAGACCATCTGGCGGAAATTTAGAAATTCTTCTCGATGGAAAGGGTATGTCTGCTGAACTCCACGTGATTTTTGGAGCGGGCCAGGTCGGATCGCGGCTCGCCGGGCTTTTACTTAAGGCGAAAAAGCGTGTCCGAGTAGTCAAGCGATCAGCCGGCGAGTTGCCCCCCGGCGTGGAACTGTTGTTGGGAGATGCGGCGGATCCCGCATTCTGCATTCAGGCCGCAGCGGGAAGTTCCACGATTTATCACTGTATGAACCCCCCTTACTACGCCCGGGTCTGGGCCAGCCTCGTTCCCCGCTACATGGACAATCTGATCCTGGCAGCCGCGCGTGCAGGAGCTCGGTTGGTCGTGCTGGACAACGTTTACATGCTCGGTCGTCCCGTCGGCCGGGTGCTCGATGAAGAGACGCCGATCAACCCCTGTAGCCGGAAGGGCGAAATTCGGGCTCGGGCCGCCGAGCGAATGTTTGAAGCTCATCGCCGGGGTGATATGCTCGCCACCACTGGACGTGCGTCGGATTTCTATGGTCCGGGAGGTACCCTGACCCATCTCGGAGATCAGTTCTGGCGTCAGGCATTAAAGAGGAAGACGGCCCGTGTCCTTGTCAATCCGGACGCCGTGCACACTTATCACTACATTCCTGATGTCGCAGCTGGCCTGGCCGTGCTTGGAACTGCCCCCGATGATGTATACGGCAAGCCTTGGATGCTTCCGTGTGCTCCAGCGGGGACGCTACGCGATCTGGTTGGGGGTTTTTCTCAGGTACTGGGCAGGGAGATTCGTGTGGCGTCAGTGCCTCGCTGGATGGTCACTACCCTCGCTGTGGTCGTACCACTTCTCGGCGAAATCGGAGAGATGCAGTATCAATGGGACGAGCCGTTTGTAGTGAGTGACCGCCGGTTCCGCGAGCGTTTTGGACTTCAACCGGAAGCGCCTGACGTCGCTGCGGCTGCCACAATCGCATGGGCAAAGCAACACTATGCATGAGAAGGCCTATGCAAAAACCGGGATGAACAAGATTCATTCTCAGGACTTACTTGAGAGGCGGGCCACTATCTTTTGGTACTCAGCTCGGATCTGGCGGGTATGGGTCAGATAGATCCTCTCAAATTCCTCGACCTGTGTGGGCGAAGCGTCCATCGTGGGATTCAGCAACCGAAAAACCCTGGATATGGATTCCTGCGATCGGGGGAAATGGGGTCCCCCCGAGGGAGAAGCCATTCTCAAGCGGTTTTCCAGCAACCGCAGAAATCCGTACCCGTCGTATAGGATGCTGTATTGGGTCTTGGTAATTAGACGCCTGCCCAGGAGTCTCTGCAAGGCGGCAAGAGTATTGGGGACACGGAGCGCTTTGGAGGCAGCACCGTATTTCATCTGAAGGAGCTGAATGGCAAATTCCACGTCGACCAGTCCTCCTGCTCCCGCCTTCAAATGGAATCGCTGAGCCTCAGCCTCTTTACCGAGTTCCATCTCCATGCGGAGACGGATCCTTGCCAGTTCAGCCACTACAGCAGGGTTCCACTCAGGACGATATACAAACTCTTCAATCCGGCGCTTCAACTTACGGCGCACCTCGCGACCGCCCAGGAGAACACGGTGTCGAACCAGTGCCAGTCGCTCCCAGGGTTCTGCACGCTT
>DATKMG010000312.1:0-4053 GCA_035541995.1 Terriglobia bacterium | reverse complement strand
ATCGACCCCAGGAGCATCTTCCCATCCGGTCGGTCCTGGAGCAGAGTCACCCTCCATACTCGTCGACATGTCGCGATTGCATCGACGCATGAAGAAAAGAAAAAGCTCTCCCGAGAAGAGAGAGACAATCCTCGAGGGGGCCGATGTTCGCGAGTTGCCGCCTGTTCCACCAATGCCACCGGGCATTCCGGATCTACCCAACATTGAGAGGGACCAAGTTTTGGCCGAAGTCGAACAGGCTCAGGAAACAGCCCGAACCGCAACCGGGCTTGCCCAGGCAAAAGGGGAGGCGGTAGGTCAGTCCGTATCGAGTGAGGTGTGCCAAGTGGTGGGCGAGGCTGAAAGGAAGAACCTGGAGACAAACCGGAAGCAGATTAAGCTGTTATTTGGCAGCGAATTCAGTTCGAAGGTCCTTCGCAAAGGCGAAATCATTGGAACCGTAATGGCCCAGGTGAACCCGGAGAAGGCTCTCAGCCGGATTCTGTTGCACTCCCTCCGCCAGGAGGATGGAATCCCTTTCGCTGTAGACATGGAAGGAAACCTTTATACGGTTGACCCCGCCGATCGGGAAAAATTGAATGGATTGCCCATCCGGGAGGTTACTTGCCAGCCGGGAAGTATCTCTCCTCGAAAGGTTGAGCTGGAGAACTGGATTGTAGTGACTCGAAAAGACTCGGACTCGGGATTGAGCTTTGGGGTCGCCCGGCCCATTCGCGAGGCCATGGAGGAAATTCGGCGGACGGCTGCACGCAATTTCAGCTATGGGCTCGGCATGATGGGCCTGGCTTTGGTGGGAATTCTACCGCTATCCGGACGTCTGACCCGTAACCTGAATCATCTTACCCAGGGAGCTGAGCAAATGGCTCGGGGGGACCTCAACGTCCAGGTCCCGGTTCGCAGCCACGATGAGTTGGGTCGGCTGGCTGCGACCTTCAACCGCATGGTTCGAGACCTCCGCGATAACCAGCAGCACCTGTTAGAGCAAGAGCGCCTGCGCAAAGAACTGGAAATGTGCCGCCGGATACAGGAGGAACTTCTCCCTCGGGTGCCGCTCCGAATCGGATTGGCGGAAATGAAAGGGCTCTCCATCCCGGCCAGTGAGGTTGGGGGGGATTTTTTCAATTACTTTTCGCTTCCGGATGGCAGCATCGCCCTTTTGGTCGGAGACGTCTCCGGCAAAGGGGTGCCGGCTGCGCTCCTGATGGCCAACCTGCAGGCGACTTTGAGGGCACGTTTGCCATTGGAGCGGGATCTGGCAAAGCTGGCCGAGTTGCTTGACCACGAGATTGCTTGCTCAACTCCTCCCGAAGTCTACCTCACTCTTTTCATGGGGATTCTCGATGTTGAAAAGGGTGACTTCCACTATGTCAACGCGGGTCACAACACTCAATATGTTCTGCACTGCAGCCAGGGACTAGAACGCCTTGATTCCACAGGACGCCCACTTGGCCTGCTTCCCGGTGGAGGGTATGGGAACAGGCATGTCACGCTCGGTGAAGGCGACTCCCTCTTTCTTTACACCGATGGGTTGGTGGAAGCTGAGAATGAAACCGGCGATGAATTTGGCTGCACGCGCTTGGAAGAGATACTGGTGGCAGAGCACGCCCGAGGGTTGGATCATCTGATTGCGAGCGTGGACCAGGTCGTTCGCGCACACCGCGGCAGCAAGGAAGCCAGGGACGATGCCACCATCCTGGCTTTAAGAGTCCGTCAGTCCTGAGCCCTGTAGACTCCTGATTTGAATTGAATGGATTCACAGGGTTTTCAGCAGTGCAGCCTGAGATCGACACCAGGAGGACTTAGGGTGAGCCAAGGCCGTTACTTTCTTCCATGCTGGCCGGCCTTGCTGAAGTCTGCCCTGCTCCTCGCAACGATCACTATCCTGGCCAAGGGGGAAACGAAAGAGGCGAGGCTCCACTTTCGTGTGATTTACCCTCCTGCGATCAGCCTCCAGCCTCTGGATGGGCGGCTTCTGCTGTTTCTCTCAAAAGACGACCGCGACGAACCGCGATTTCAGATCAGTGATATCAGCCTCGAGACTCAGCAGGTTTTCGGCATCGATGTCGACGGCTGGAGACCGGAGCAGGAGGTTCTGCTGGGTGGAGACCTCTCTGGATATCCTCTGGAAAGCCTGGCCGAGGTCCCGCCTGGAACCTATTACATTCAGGCCCTTTTGCACCGCTATGAGACCTTTCACCGCAGCGATGGGAGCGTCGTGAAGCTCCCCATGGATCGAGGTGAGGGGCAACAGTGGAGTCGTGCCCCCGGCAATCTTTATAGCAGGCCACGCAAACTGGCTCTCGATCCTGGCCGGCAGGAGACGGTGAACCTTGCCTTGGACCAAATCGTACCGGCCGTCCCTGTCGTCGCAGAAACCCAATACATTAAACACGAGAAGATCCTGAGTGAGCGCCTCACCCGGTTCTGGGGCCTCCCCGTGTACCTGGGTGCTCATGTGTTGCTGCCTGCGGGTTTTGGTGATCATCCCGAAGCGCACTATCCTCTGATAATCAACCATGGTCACTTCAGTCCCACCTTTCAAGGATTCCGCGAGGAACCTCCCAACCCCGACTTGAAGCCTGACTTCAGCGAACGGTTCCAACTCGCCGGATATAACCGCATAGAACAAGAGGCTGCCTACCAGTTCTACAAAGACTGGACTGGGCCCGGATTTCCCCGGATGCTCATCGTGGATATCCAGCATGCCAACCCTTACTACGACGATTCTTACGCTGTAAACTCCGCCAACGTTGGGCCCTATGGGGATGCCATCAATCGGGAGTTGATCCCATACATCGAAAAGAAATACCGGGCGATCGGCGCTGGCTGGGCACGCTTCCTGTATGGCGGTTCCACGGGGGGTTGGGAGGCGCTGGCCTCGCAGATCTTTTATCCGGACGATTACAATGGTTGTTTTGCTGCATGCCCCGATCCGATTGATTTCCGGGCTTATACCGTGATCGACGTTTACCAGGACACGAATGCTTACTTTTTCGGCGGGACATGGACAAGGGTCCCCAGGCCTGGCTACCGTAATTACCTGGGACATCTTTCGGCGACAATCGAGCAAATGAATCGCCTCGAGTTTGTACTGGGCGGGACCCACAGCCGTTCGGGAGAGCAGTGGGACATCTGGCAGGCGGTCTTTTCCCCGGTGGGCCGCGATGGCTATCCGAAACCGATATGGGACAAGCGAACGGGTGTCATCGACCACGAGGTCGCTGCCTACTGGCGGGAGAACTACGATCTTTCTTACATCCTGCGTCGAGACTGGGACAAGGGGCTTGGGAGCAAGCTACGCGGCAAGATCCATATCTACGTGGGAGAAATGGACAACTATTACTTGAACAACGCAGTCTACCTGGTTGAGGCGTTCTTGAAGGACACCAAGAACCCTCCCTATGAGGGTGAAATTCAATATGGAGCACGCGCCGAGCATTGCTGGAACGGCGACCCTGCTCGACCCAACTCCCTCTCGCGACTTCGCTACCACCAGTTGTTTGCGTCGAGGATTGTTGAGAGGATCCTGAAGACGGCGCCCCCCGGCGGAGATGTGACGAGTTGGAGGTATTGAATTTGGACGCGTACAGTCGATTCGCCTACGAACCCTTGTAGAACCTGCTACAATGACCCTTTCCAAAGAAGTAAAGACATCTCTCAGACCAGCCCCTCAGGAGGGGAAGGCGGGAGGTCCAGGAGTCTCTGTTTCCCTGCAGCAACCGAGACTTTATGGCAAATACAGCATCAATACAGAAAAGAAGGGTTCGATCGAGTTCGAGCGCCGGAAATGAGGTTCCGAGTGCAGATCTAAACGGGAGTCATAACCAATGAGTCAGCCGACGTTGCGTCTCTTTGATGGGTATGACCATACCTCGCCTGAACTTCGCGACGCAGTCGTAGAGCTTCAGCAAGGTTTGAACCAGAAAGGATACACCTTATTGGCAGATGGTCACTTTGGACCCGAAACGGAGGCATCTGTCAAAGACTTTCAGAGGAAGCAGGGTCTTGACGATGATGGGATTGTCGGCCCCTTCACTTGGGCAGCCCTTCTAG
>DATKMG010000311.1:0-3349 GCA_035541995.1 Terriglobia bacterium | reverse complement strand
CGGGAAGGTAAGGATAGGGGCTGCTGGCAGTTGTTCCATTGGTACTATCGTAAGCGTCAGGAAGGAATACAGTAGCGCGGTTCTTCTTCTCGTAGATGCCGCCGGGGTATTCCCAGTGGATACCGTAATTGATGGTCAGTTTGGGGTTCACACGCCAGGTGTCGGCAAGATAAGCTCCGTGTGACCAGTTGATCGTGTTGGTTTCGTTGACGTTGGCGATTGTGATGTTCGTCAGGTCGCCGAGCATGAAGGCTCCCCAGGTGTCGCCAACGTTTGGGAGGAAGAAGGCCTGGCTTCCGAAGGGGGCACCGTTGCCGATGCCGCCGTGGATGCGCAACTGGGTCTCTTCGCCAACCTTGAATGAGTGCCGACCCACGATCTTGGTGAGGCTGGCATTGAAGCCAAAGGCCTGATAGACGTCAACCTGGGCGGCGGCGACGGGAATGTCCCAGGGACCGCTTTCCTGGGCACCAATGAGGGGGCCAAAGGCCGGGGTTCCCTTGTGACCCAATTGAGGGGCGATGATGGACCAATCCCCAGGGAGCTTTGAGACATCGTAACTGTCGAACGCGGAGCCGAAGTTCTTGAAGTGATCGCGCATATACGAAAGGCGGAGATCACCGATGGTGTTGGCGTTGAAGGTGTAGGTGTCGCCCACCACAAGATTGTTGGTGGTGTTCTTGTTCGCGCCGTAGTCAGACGGGACAGCGGGATCGTGACCTTCATGGCCCTTGAAGTCATCCTCGGCGATGGTCATGATATTCCACTTCGTCCAGCGGCCGAAGATGCGCTGCTTGTCGGAAACGGCGTAATCGATGCGCGTGTTGTATTGATAGGAGTCGGCTCCGCTTAGCGGCTGGTTGACGTAATTCACCGCTCCTCCAGCGAGTGAAGTGTTGGGATATGCATAGTATCCCTTCATAATCTTCGCCACACCGTCTATGCAACTCTCTGGAATAAAGGCCTCATAGCCGTCAGCTGTATCGTAGCCGCTGAGAATTGCCGGTGTTGTAGTGCCGCAGGCAGTAGCAATTTTCCCATCGTCATCGTGAAGGGCATTTTTGATGGCTGCTCCACCCGGGAAATTATCCGAGTCTTCGCCCCGCTCAGCCAGGGTCGGCACATACTGCTGTTTGCCTGAAGAGTAGTGGATCGACTGGTCTTCCCAAGAGAACTGGAAGAAAGCCTTATCGCGCTTGATGGGGCCACCGACGATGGCGCCGTACTGATTCTGATGGTAGGGTGCCTTCTTCAGACCGGAATTTTTGGAGATGAAATCGTTGGTGTTCAGCACGGTGTTGCGGACGTACTCATAGAGTCCGCCGTGGAATGCATTGGTGCCACTCTTGGAGGTCATATTGACCACGCCGCCGCCAAAGTGGCCGTACTCGGCGCTGACCGAGTTCGATTCCACCTTGAACTCCTGCACCATGTCCTGGGTCATGATCAGGGCCGGCGGGTTGCCGCCCATGACGTTGTTGGGCGCGCCGTCAATATACTGGGTGCTCTCATTGGCTATCCCGCCGCCGATCGAGTAGTTGCCCCAGCCGCTCGTTACCAAGTGAATGCCTCCGTTGATGGCCGGCGCACCCTGAGTGTTTTGTTCGGGAACGACGCCGGGAACCAGGGCCAGCAGGTTCATCACGTTTCGGCCATTGAGCGGCATTTCCTGAACCACCTTGCCCTCAACCTGTGAGCCGACGGAGCCGGACTCAGTCTGCAGCAGCGGGGCCTCCGTGTTCACCTCGATCGTCTCAGTCGTGGCGCCGACTTCCAACTTGGCGTTCAGGGTTGTGGTAGTGCCCACCTGGACGGTCACGATATCCTGCACGAAGCGCTTAAAGCTGGGAGCGATGACTTCCAACTTGTACGGCGCCGGCAAAAGGCTGACGATGCGGTACTCGCCCTCCGTGCCCGTCGTTACAGAGTGCTTTTCGTTCGTCGCGGGATTGATAGCCGTGACGGTCGCGTTTGGAATTAGGCTACCCGAGGGATCGGTCACAGTCCCTGAGATGGCCCCGTAGAACGTTTGCGCCGTAAGGTCTGGTGGCAAAAGAAAGGCGAAAGTCAGAAAGAAAGCAAGCAAGAATTTTGGACATGCCTGCATACCTTTCAGCCAGGTAGAAGACCATGATGTGTTGCTCTTCACTGTAAGCCCTCCCATCTCTGCTTTGTTCTCGAGCGAGGCTATCGCACACTTCTCGTCCGCCTGCAATGCGATCCGCCTGAGTGAAACGAAGCGTATACTCGCGGGAGATCGGGGTCTAGTTTGTATCGGTTAAGCAACAAGAAAAGTGGGGAAGTATTGTGTTATGTTTAGCTTGATCTGAAACATTTTGAGACGCATGGTTGGTTAAAGCTGGTTAAGAATTGTATGTCGAGAAGAAGCTGAGAGTTGCTGTACAATGCCTATTTATAGAAAACCACTCCAAGCTGGGGGCGTGAATGGCTGAGGATTTGTCGGACAAGACGCCAGCGCAGGCCGACTGGAAAGTCGTTGCTCCCCAGGCAGCGAGTGAAGAAGTCAAACGCATCCTGAAGGATCCTGTTTTTCATTACAGCCAACGATGCAAAAGCCTGTTGAAGTACATTGTCGACAAATCCCTGAAGGGGCAGCACCAGGAGCTCAAGGAAAGAATCATCGGAATCGAGGTGTTCGGACGCTCCCCCGATTACGACACAAGCAACGACGCCACAGTTCGAGTTGCCGTAAATGAGGTTCGCAAGCGGCTTTCGCAGTATTATTCGAAGGCTGAACACAAACAGGAGCTTCGAATCGATATCCCTGTCCGTTCCTATGTGGCAGAGTTCAACCCCCCGGGGCGAGGTCCGGATAAAGCCTTAACGCACAACGGTTATCGAGTATTTGGGCGTTGGTACCTCTGGGCCGCTGCGGCAGTGGTGATCCTTGGCCTGGCTGCCTGGATGATCGTTCAATCGCCGTTTCGTGTCTCTGCCATTGATGAATTCTGGGCGCCGCTGCTGAGCAGCTCACGCTCCATATCAATTTGTGTAGGCATGCCCCTCAATACAAAGTGGGACTCCACCGAGAGCAAGCCTTTGCCCGACCCCACTACGCAAAATGCTCCAACCTATGCCAACGATCAGCGCATAATCGTCGACAAGGAAGACATTGCCGGCGGAGAGCAATTTCTCGCCTATTTGCATCAAAAAGGAAAGGAAGCTGTAATTCGCCCGAGCCAGGGCTTCGATCTGGCCGCCCTGCAGTCTGATTCTCTAATCCTTGAAGGCATGTACATGAATGAATGGGCAGAGCGGTTTTGGCCCGATCTGCATTTTCAATTCCGCAAGGACCCCAACGTCGATCTTCGATGGATTGAAGGAACGA
>DATKMG010000310.1:0-6908 GCA_035541995.1 Terriglobia bacterium | reverse complement strand
GATTGCCGTCTCCCGGGTCTACAACATCACCGGGCATACCAGCGGCTTCTTCAATCTCGAGCCACTGCCGTAGTCTCAGCTGTTTTGGATTTTTCTTTGGGGCTGCATTCTCAAGGAGGGGGTGAAGGCAACCAGCCGCAGTGCGAGCTTTCACTCTGTTCTTCGCACAAATGAACCTGATACCCGGCTGGAATATGTTGGACCGACCAGCGACGACCGTTAACAAATACCGCTTTAGTCCATATTTCGCTCTCGAGTGTTCGTGGTGCGACCACTGACACCTGGAGGGTCCCTCGAACGGGATAGCCGGTGCGAGGGTCCATAATGTGACAGTAAACCTGACCATTCACACGTACGAACTTCTTGGAGCATCCCGAGGTCGACAGGGATTGGTCCTTAAGTAGAAGTTGGTCTAGGTCGGCGCCTGGCTGTTTTGGATCGCTCAAGTCGACAGGCCATCCAGTTCGTCCCGGCGGAGTCCCCACTGCAAAGATGCTGCTTCCGGCGGCAGACACCAGCGCTCTCTGGATACCGTTGCGTTTCAGCAATTCAATCATACGGTCGACAGCATAGCCCTTGCCGACCCCGCCTGGGTCCAGTTCCATGCCCGCCTCTTTAAAGTGAACCGTGCGATTGATCGGATCTAGCACCAGCTTTGTGTAACCAACCTGCGCACGAATCTGTTGAACTCCTGCAGGCTCCAGGGACTTTCCCACCCCGTCGTAAAATCCCCAGAGCCTTAGCAATGGTCCGACCGTGATGTCGAAGGCACCTTCGCTTCGGCGGCTGAATTCGAGGCAGACACTGAGCAGGTCAAAAAGCTCGGCCGAAACACTTACGGCCCCATGCGAGGCGCTCCGGTTTAACTCAGACCATTCACTGTCGGGAAGATAGTTGGAAAGCAGGTGATCTAGCCGTCGGAGTTCAGCAAACGCCGCGGTCGTAGCCTTGTCCGCAGCCGTCCGGCTTTCAGAGAAAAGTGCAATGGAGAAGACTCCCCCCATGGCATCGGCGCTATATTCAAAACGGGTCGCTTCTGCCAGGATGGTTGCGACCATTGCCAAGCTGGAAACAACCCCAGATATTAAGCATCTGAACTGTCGTGAACCTCGAAGGCACACACGGCCCCTTTTGCACTCAGACCGCAACCGATTTAGCCAGTATTGCTCACCACAAAGACGCCAAGACACGAATAGAGACCCAACTATGAGGATTTATCAAGGTCCATCAGCATTCCAACTCACGTCATCCATCCAGACTGGCTGAACAACCCGATGCAAGGTCCTCTGCAATTCCTGGCAGTGTGGCTCTTTGGCTTATTCTTTGTGCCCTTGTGCCTTGGTATTGATAAATGAGTCTTGGTTGTCAATCGGACAGACTTCTCATTAGTTCTGCAATTTGCCCCAGCTCGTATGCGACCTGCCTTTCGGAGCTGCTGGAGGCAGGCCGGCGACTACCCTAAGGCTCGGGCCGAGGTTAGTGCGCTTCAGGCGGCCAAGGGGCACGGCGTGACTCGAAGTCAAACACCGCCTCCTTGATCGGTATCCCGCGCACGTCGATTTGACTAAGGTCTGCGCTCCCCAAACCCGCCGCTTCGGCCAGCAGCAAGGTATTGTCACCGTACTGTGGCAGATCACCATGCTCTTGCTGGTAATCTGATTTCAAATCTTTTCTGTTCTTCCAAACCTTGAATGGCGGCTCGCCGGCCTGTTGCCGGGGGTCGTACCCCATTAGAGCGACGGCCACCGTGTCAGTACAGACGGAATTCCGGCCCACAACCAACAAACCGGGCTGTCCGGGAGGCAAAGCTTTGCTTCCTGGGACCCACGGCCCTTCCCCCCCTACACAGGATTGGATCCCGTCTATGATTGCGAGGTCGATCGGACGGGCTCCGATCAGGTCCGTCACAATGCGAGGTACCCGATGTCCTTCGTAGCGGTCGGAAGTGAAATCCAACTCTTGAGGGGCACTTTTCGAGGGCTGGCGGCGGCCGAAGTGCAGGACCGTCTCGCGGCCCTGACGAGAGCGTTCATTCGGCCCATCCACCCCTGCATCGTCACCGTAAATCGAGCAAGGCGTTGCGCCGAAAACGTTCTTCATAGAAAGAGTGATGCCGCACTCCTCGTGGTGTTTCATCTTGGCCAGACTGATGAAAACATCGCAATCCTCGTATGAATGGTTGAAGTCAAAGGAGGGGTAAATGTGGGGTCGCATCGAATTGACCTTAAGACGTGAATAGCGTTTTCCTGATCCGATATTGTTTGTATTCTCGAATTCCAGGTTAGGAACTGCACTTCTCAATGGATTAAGGTCCCACCCCCCATCCAGGACTTTGTCTTCTATTCTTAAGCCAATTCTCGCGCTTTCCAGTAACCGAATTCTCTTAGCCCCGGCCTCACTGAGCAAGTGGCAAACAGCGGCGGCCAGCTTGCCATTGACCCAGAAAGTATCTCCCAAGGCGTAGGGAGGAAACCCGCGACCGCCCCCTGTCAGATTGAGCTTAATGGCGATCGTCTTTCCTTTAACTAGGTCGCCAATGCCCCCGATTTGATCGAACATGGTTCTTAGTTTTGCGACCAAGTCCTCATCGTAACTCTGGCATTTGGCAATAGAGACCGGGGTACTCGGCACCCTGGTGGCTGCAGCCCATAATGTATCAGTACGCCTTAACGAAATGGCGCCAGCGGCCAGACCCATTCCGGCAAGCAGTTGGCGTCGCGATATTACGGAATTTGAAATGCTCATTTTTCCCTCTTTCATCGTTTCATCTCTCCAATAAGAGTCCCCCATAAATGGACAATCTGGGGATATTCACCTCAATTTGTCGATCGAATTTTACGATTCCAAGTTCTGTCACGGGGTTTTCAGGGGTGTACAACCGTGCTGCACGGAAATTTCCTGAAATTCGCACGAGCACAGAATCAGCCGGGTATGTGGCATAATTCACAAGCTGCACCAACATCCGATTGCCGGGCTTGTCCATTGATACGTGGCTCAGGACGGATGTCACACGGAAAAAGCGCACTCCTAGGTTCTCCCTGCTCAGCAAATCAATCAAGTCTTTGGAAAGGCCAGTCCCTTCGGGCCACTCTTTATTATATACAACTACTCTCCCTTTTCCGCTCCGTTCAATCTCGAAGTCCTGCTCAGGGGAAAGCCCTGTCGGCTTCCAGGATGGTCCAACCACCACCAGGCCGCCCTCTTGCGCGAAAGTCGAAAGAACCTTTCGCTCCTGTTCGCTGGGCTGAGTCAGACCAATACCATGCACGGCCTGCAAACCTTCCAGGGCAAGAGGGCTTAGCTGAGATCGTTCAATTACTCGCAATGGAATACGCTGGCGCACCGCCAGAATCAGGTTGCTGTCTGACTTGATTCGCTCTTTGACGGCACTGTCCTGGATAAATCCATAATCAGCAAACGGGGGATACTCGTTCCATTGCGTGTGTTCCTCCTGAAACTTCAGGTAAGCTGAAATCCGACGCCAAGTCCTTAATGCTTCAGCTTGCTGGTGACGCAGTCCATTCCGTATATCGTCGCTCAGTGCAAGAATCCACCGGCTGCCACCGGCCGCCGCATCGGCTATGGCGCGCAAATAATCTTCGGCCACCGCATTTGCAGCCAACTGTTCTCCCAACCATACCGGCCGGGATCCGCACCAGGAGTGAAGAGAGACTCCCAGCCATATGTTCGAATCGATCCACGGCTCGCTGGAGGGGGTCGCTTCGATCCCTTCTACGGATTCCCGAATCCGGGGGACGGCGGGGTCTACTGACACCAAAATGGGGGTATCCAGAGATGGGGTGAGTTTTCCTAACGGGGTCATCCAAACGACAATGGCCGAACTATTCCTATCCCGCAGAATTTTACGCATTTCGGCAATAAGTGCCTCGCTGTTCGGGAACTCACCTTCCAGGACCAAGCCCTCCAGACCCGCCTCCACGGCCGACTCTACGATTACCGATACCGAAGAGACTCTGTCGGGGTAGACCAGACCCAAAACTGAAATCCCAAGTTTTCGCGCTTCCCGAGCATATGTTTTGACGAGTTGTTGTTGCTGATGTTCCGTCTCTGGAGAACCGCTCCCACTCCACGTGACCAGCAGGCAGTTTATCGGGGTTCCTTGCAACAACCTGAGAGTAGAGGGATCAAACCATTGAGCGATCGTTTCCTGTACAGCCGGATCGGCCGGTACGTTCTTGGCCTGTGCTCGCCTCTCCAATTCGAGCGGCCCTCCCGGCCACCGGGCCGGGACCCACGCCGCAGGATCGCCAGCGAACCCAGCCTTAACCCCAATCAGCAACAACAAGAGGATAGTCGGCCACCAGGCTCCCCTCCTTGAATAAGGAGGGGCAGCCGCAGCCAAAGGCTGCAGCGGGGTGGTTCCAACAATCCTGGAAAAGCCATGCCCGTTCCGGTGTTGCGACAATTCTCACCACCCCGTGGCGCTGCGCTCCACATCCCTCCTCATTTGAGGAGGGGAGTTCTTCTGTAATTCTCCAGTTTCGCGACAGAAACTAGTCAAAAATCTACAAGCTAGAAAGCCAAACGCTGCATATTGGCTTTGAGTGCCTCGTCAATGCGGGCAACAGACTCACTCAAGTGAGCACGAGTTTCCAGTGGCATCTTCACCTCAGTTTTCCCCAGGGCTGCTTGGAGCTGAACTCGTAGGGAGACCAGGCTCTGCCGCGCCAGAGTTCGGGCGTCCTCCGGGGCATTTCCATCGCGCAAAACCAAGCCAATGAGCCTGCGCAGATGTTCCCGCTCCAATGAACGCCTGTAACTGTTAATCGCCAGTGAACTACCAGGAGCTTTGGTCTCAGCCCAGATGGCATCCTGTATCCCGTTAAACAACTCGCTCAAATGGAACGTCTCTGCCGGCGAGACAGTTTTCAATTCAGAATCCAACACTCGGCTCATTACAATGGGGTGATAGAGACGATCTAGAACGGATTTTTGCAGAGATAGAACCATAGAGTGGACAGGAAAATCGAAGCGCGTCAGCATTGAGGGAATATCACGAAAGTCCGAGAAACGCTCACTGGCAAGCTTGTTCAGAAGTTCCGGCGAGAACCGAAATGCTTCTGGGGCAAAGAGGCTTTGACGTAGCAGATTTAGAGCTTCTCTTTGCTTGGCTGCGGGGGTGGGCTGGAAAGGAAGATGTCCGTTCGGATCGCCTACGTGATCGCGATAGTGTGCGACCCCTCCTATATACTTGGAAGAAAGCTGCAATGCAGAGGCGTCTTGGTAAAGCGCACCAACGAAACTGCGTCGAAGAACCTGGTAGCCTTCTCCCGGTTTTTGAAGCCTCGCTTCCATGTTGGCATAGATTTCCTGTGAAAGCTTCACCCGGTGGGCATAGTATTTCAGAGGATCCGCTCCCAGATCGAATCGATTCACCGATGGATCCATGTCATAAGGCTCCCGACTAAATCCCGCATCTTCGTCCGTGGCGTATGCCAGGTTTGACTCCGCAACTCGAGAGGCGATCTTTCCAAGTTCAGAGAGCTCTCCTTCCGGAGTGGAGGCATCAATGGGCTTGTAAGCATACTCGATAGCCCAGTAGTCGTACGGGCCCAGAGTCGACTGGTGGTATTCTCCCTGCTGAGCGCCACGGGCCGCAATATTGGTGGGAATGTAATCCATGACAGAACCCGTCAACCCTTCCCTTTTTGTCAACTCGGGATTCTGGTCTTGCTCCAACGTATGAATCGTGCTAGCCCGGAAATTGTGGCGCAAGCCCAGAGTGTGACCCACCTCATGAGCCGCTATCTCGCGGAGAAAGGTTTGAACGAACTTGTCGGCCTCGGGCCCTTGTGGGTCCATCCCACGTGCAGTAAGCAGGTCAACGCCAAACTGGGCGTCACGAACTGCTCCGATTCCGAGATCGCAGAAGTACTGCATGCGGTTGTTGCTCCAGGGCGCCAGCATGGGCTGTTGGGTGTCGTTCCCCCAGGGAAATGTCAATGGATCGATTTCCTCCCTTAGCTCCCTTCGCGTAAATCGTGTCATAGATTCAGAAAAGCCGATGTCAGCGTCATAGATCTCGCCCGTAAACGGGTTGGTCCGCGAGGGGCCAATGGCAAATCCACAGTCGGTACATGTGAACCAGCGAATAGTACTGTAACGAACATCGGCTGGATCCCAATCGGCATTGTCAGGCTGCTGTTTCACCTCTATCGCATCCTGAAAACCAATTCTCTCAAAGGCCTTGTTCCACATTAAAACCCCATCCCGGATTGCATCACGGTATTTCAAGGGTATCGTATTCTCGAGCCAAAAAGTGATGGGACGCTTCGGGCGGGACATGGCGGCCTGTGGGTCCTGTTTCTCTAAACGCCAGCGATTGATGTAGCGGCGCGTGGGACGGTAGTTCGCGTCGTCCGTATAATCCTCTGCGTCCTCGAAGAAATGCCCTATTCGATCGTCGGCCAAGCGCGGACGGTAACCACCCTGGGGGAGTTCGGAGAGGCTATAGCGAAAATGAAAGATCATGCTCCGAACGTCCACCAAGTTCCTTGGCGGCGGTGGAAGAGGTGGACGCGGACTGCCCGGAGGCAACAGTGGCGGAACGGGAGGACGGTCCACAGCATAGTGAGCAATGGTTTCGATTTCCATGTTATGATCGAATCCCTTGATCACTCCGAAGCCACTGTTCTTGGCGTCGAAGTGATAGGGGATGCGAAAAGTCTCCTCCAAATTGTAACCGTACATGGGCAGGTCAGTTAATAGCAGTTCCCCTAGATCCACCAAAATGCTCTTACGATCGGGATGAGGTGCGCTCTCGATCTTAGCCGTCCCCAAGATCGAGTCGCTGTAAGACCGCTTGACAGCCCGCTCAATGGGTGTTCCACCTTGTGCCACGAACCGAGGATTCTTGGCTTCAAGCTGGATTGTTTTTCCTTGCCTGT
>DATKMG010000309.1:0-5144 GCA_035541995.1 Terriglobia bacterium | reverse complement strand
TATGCCGCCCAAGAACCAAGTCCCTTGCGTGGGTATAGCCTGGAAAGATCTCACCAACAGCGTTTGCTCGAAAACCGTTTCGACTCGCTCATTCGGAAGGACAACCTTCGCTCATGGATGAATTGGATGACTGCCCACCCGCACCATCTGGGTTCTCCTTTTGGGAAAAAAGTCGCCGAGTTTATTGCCGATCAGTTTCGATCCTGGGGGTATGAAACGGAGATTGAGCAATTCCAAGTACTCTTTCCCACGCCCAGGCTCAGGAAGCTGGCATTGCTTGAGCCGGAATTGGCTGAGGCCCGACTTGAAGAGCCAAAGATCGAGGGAGATCAAACCTCCGGGCAATCAGGCGAACAACTGCCTACTTACAATGCCTACTCCCCGGATGGTGACGTGACCGGGGAATTAGTCTATGTGAATTATGGAATCCCCCAAGACTACGAAGTCTTGAAAGAGAAGGGAATCGATGTCACTGGAAAAATCGTTCTGGCTCGTTACGGTGGATCTTGGCGCGGAATCAAGCCTAAGGTAGCGGCAGAGCACGGTGCTTTGGGATGCATTATTTATTCCGATCCAAGGGACGACGGTTACTTCCAGGGGGATCTCTATCCGCAAGGGTCTTGGCGTAATGAAAATGGAGCGCAGCGCGGGTCCGTAGTCGACATGCCGCTGTATCCCGGGGATCCATTGACTCCGGGCATAGGGGCCACCAGCAGTGCCAAACGGTTGCCTAGGAGCGAAGCACTCAGTTTGCCTAAGATCCCTGTCCTGCCTATCTCCTATGCCGACGCGCTGCCATTCTTGAAGAACCTGAAAGGGCCTGTTGCCCCAGTCGATTGGCGCGGGGCCCTGCCAATCACCTACCATTTAGGTCCAGGTCCGGCCAAAGGACGCCTGACGCTAGCATTCGACTGGAAATTGGTCCCGGCCTTTGACGTTATTGCCCGGATCAAGGGGACTGATTTGCCCGAGGAATGGGTAATTCGAGGCAATCATCATGATGCCTGGGTTTACGGAGCCGGCGACCCAGTCAGTGCTATGGTGGCTCTCATGGAGGAAGCGCGTGTGGTCGGCGAGTTGGTCCGACAGGGCTGGAAACCCAGGCGCACCTTGATCTATGCGGCTTGGGACGGAGAGGAGCCAGGATTGCTCGGATCGACGGAATGGGCAGAAGAGCATGCTGACCAACTCATCAGACATGCAGCTGTTTACATCAACTCTGACTCTACGGGCCGCGGATTCCTCAATTGTAGTGGATCGCCTACGTTGGAACGATTCATTAACGAGATTGCCAGGGACGTGACCGATCCTGAGAAGGGAATCTCAGTCTGGGAGAGACTTCGAGCTTATCAGATCATGACTGCTCCTCCAGGTGACGTGAAGGAAGTTCGCCAACGTTCATTGTTCCGCTTGGATCCGCTTGGTGCCGGATCGGACTACACGGTTTTTGTCCATCACCTGGGTGTTGCTTCGCTGGATCTCGGCTTCGGGGGTGAGAACGACGGGGGGGCCTATCACTCTATTTATGATTCCTTTGACCACTATACCCGATTTGGTGATCCAACTTTTGACTATGGCGTAGCCCTGACGAAGGTCGCAGGCCGGGCAACGCTTCGTTTTGCCAACGCGGAAGTGTTGCCGTTTGAGATTAGCGGGATGACTGAGGCAGTGGAACGATTCACGAATCAGGTCATCAAACTGGCTGACGAGAAGCGTACGGGAGTTGAAGAGAAAAACCGTCGCATTCAGGAAAAGACTTTTGAAGCCTATTTCGATCCAACATTACCCTTTGTTGTGCCGAAATCAGAACCTCCGGTCCCATTCCTCAACTTTGCGCCCCTCCAAAATGCACTCTCACGCCTCAAAGACGAGTCCAGGAACCTGGAACAACTTCTCCAGCAAGTACCGTCTGATAACGAGAAGCTCTCTGGCGAAGGGCGAAACCAGCTCAACCAAGTGTTAAGGCAGGCGGAGCGGGCTCTGACCAGAAAAGAAGGACTCCCGCGCCGCTCTTGGTTTAAACACGAGATCTACGCTCCGGGATTTTACACGGGGTACCAGGTGAAGACATTACCCGGAATTCGGGAGGCCTTGGAGCAACAAAATTGGAGGGAGGCCGAAGAGCAAATCAAAGAGGCGGCCGATACCATAGACCAGTTCACGCACTTTCTCAACGGTCTTGCTCCGTTGATTTCAAGCCCAACCATTAGTAGTCATTCATCCCCCGATAGTCGGTCATTGGTTCACTGACCGCCCAACGAATGGACCGCGCAGTCACTGGTCCGACGCCGTGCACTTGCAGAAGTTGATCCAGGTTGGCATTGAATATCTGGCCGACACTGCCAAAGGCTTTCAGCAGACTCATCGCTCGGTCCGGCCCAATTCCCGGAAGTCCTTGCAGGATCTCCAACTGGACTCTCTGCTTCCCCCGCGGCCGCCGGACTTTTCGGGGCAGGGCGCCGCTAGCGAGGGCTTCAACCTGCCGCGCAGCGAAAAGCATGAGCTGGGCACTTTCTCGTGCATCTCTGGCTCTTAAGACGGGAATCCCGAGAATCAGGCTCAGCGTGATCAGTGCGCCCTGGAGGGCCTCCCGCCGTATGCCGATTCCGGAAAGATCAGATGTCGTCCCCTCCAGGATCAGGAATGGGCGCAAGGGGAAGGCCGTCAGGCGGCAGGCCTGTCGAAAGAGTCGTCCGTCCTTGATCGAATTGGCAAAATCCATGAGAGTCTTTCTCTCCACAAGGAATTTCCCATTGAGTTCGTAGTCACCGACGGGAAGACGACCGATTGTAACCTCGACGCCCCTTATTTCCTTGAAGACGTCAACCATTCCGCTCGCACGTTCCCGATCATCTATGTGAACGTGAATCGTTGCCGCATGACTGGCTGTCGTGTCAGGATGAACTTCGATCATGGCTTGATTTCGAGGCGATTCAAGATGAATTGCAGAAGTCTTGCGAGCGATTCTTCCACATTCATCTCTCCCGTTGGAATAACCAGAGCAGGTGACAGAGGAGGTTCGTAGGGGGCGCTGATTCCGGTAAATTCTTTCAATCTTCCTTGTCTGGCCTTTTGATAGTTTCCTTTAGGGTCGCGCCGTTCACAAACCTCCAAACTGCAGTCAAGGTAAACTTCATAGAATCTATCAGGCGAGAATAAAGCTTTTACCCGCTCACGATCTTTTCTGTAAGGAGAAATAAAGGATGTGATGACAATCAGTCCCGCATCCACCATAAGCTTGGCAACATGACCGGCCCGTCGGATATTTTCAGAACGGTCTTGAGGACTGAATCCCAAATCGCTGGAGAGACCATAGCGCAAATCGTCTCCATCAAGCACGTAAGACCGCAGATTCTGTTTCAACAGGGCCTGTTCAAGAGCATAGGCTAGAGTCGATTTTCCGGAAGCCGGCAGACCCGTCAACCACAACACAAAAGCCCGGTGCCGGTTAAGTACCTCACGCTCTTCTAAGGGGATTCGATTCAGGACCGAACGGTTCATCTCAGGAATCAATAGCGGAGTCCGGATACTTGGAAGTGCAATGCTGCCCGGACAATCCCGGTGACTATAGCATATCCTCCTTCCGCAGTCGCATGTATAATCCTTGCTGATCTGCAACAGGAGACCCACCTCATCAAGTTGTAGACTCCGGCTGCTGATGAACGAGATGCCCG
The DNA here is from genome assembly GCA_035541995.1 of Terriglobia bacterium. Lineage (GTDB taxonomy): Bacteria > Acidobacteriota > Terriglobia > Versatilivoradales > Versatilivoraceae > DATKMG01. The sequence goes on along the minus strand of DATKMG010000309.1, from coordinate 1,470 downwards.
GTAATTGTGGAGAAAGGGGTTGATTTCATGAAGAGGCTGCAATTTTCCATGTCGGGAGCTATCGCCCTGGGAATGCTATTGTCCTTACTTAATTCAGTTGATCTGGCCCAAGAGGTCTATCCTGAACAACGAGTCTCCCCGGCAGAATTCGCGGTGATGTCCTGGGGTCCAACTCCTCCGGTGCCGCAACAGCTCCAGTGGATGAGAGATGCCGGGATCAACATCGCGGGATTTGCTAAGGTCAAGGATTTGCCCGCATTTGAGAAAGCAGGTCTGCAGGTTTTTGTCAGTGACCCGCGCGTAAATGGATATGACTTTGAGAAGCCCATTGACGAAGCCATGGTCCGACGCAATTTGGCATCGCTGGCGCGGGAAATCGGAAAAAGCCCGGCGGTTATTGGCTTCATGCTGAGAGATGAACCGCATGCCAGTGCCATGCCCGGTTTAGGATTAGTGGCAAGACTCATCCAGGAGGTCATGCCGGGAAAGTATCCTTACGTCAATCTCTTCCCCGTTCGGGTATCCCGGGAGCGCATGGGAGTGGCGACTTACGAGGAATATGTGAAGATGCTCGTCAATCAGGTCCACCAACCTTTCTTAAGTTACGACAACTACTCCCTGGTAAATGGAGAAATGCTGGACTACTTCTACACCAACTTAGAGGTAGTCCGGAAACTTTCAGTCGAAACCGGAGTTCCCTTTTGGAACTGCGTCTTATCCAACGCACACTTCAACTACATGGAGAACACTGATGCGACCTATCATCTCCAGGCCTATGCGACTATGGCACATGGTGGCCGTGGCATCCAATATTTCAGCTACTTCACCTGGGCGAACGGGAATTACCGCCTAGGCCCGATTGACCAATATGGAAACAAGACTCCCTCATGGGAGATGATGCGTCGGGTGAACAATCAGATTCACGCGTTGGCCCCGACACTGAAAAATCTGAAGAGCACCGGAGTCTATCACTATCCAGATGTGCCACCCGAATGTCAGGCTCTGAGTGAAAGCAAATTAGTGGAATCTGTAGAAATGAGTCAGCGTTATGTTATCCCCCCAGTTCAAGGGAGGTTCCTGGTGGGAGAATTCATTGACGAGCAGGGGCGGCCTTACCTGATGCTTGTTAATAAAGACCTCAGGAATTCTTTCCGCTACAAGCTCAAACTGAAGAAGACGGATGCCAAACTAATTCATGTCTCTCCGTATTCGGGTAAGGAGGAACCGTTCGGATTCGAAATGGATTGGGTCGCCCCTGGAGCCGGCCACCTGTTTCGAGTCGATTGAGAGGGGCACTCTCGATTGAATTTGAGTGTTTGTGGGCATAGCGGAGACCTGACAATAGTGATGGACCCCTGTCAAACCAGCCGTTGCGAGGAGCTCTAATGAGGTCAAGATTCGTATGGATGATCTTGTTGGTTGTTAGTCTTCCCATCCTTGGAGTAGCTCAGCAAGAGACTCAAATCGTTC
>DATKMG010000308.1:0-22130 GCA_035541995.1 Terriglobia bacterium | reverse complement strand
GCGTTGCGAGCTACCGAAGAGGCAGCGGCCCAATTAAACCTCGACCTATAGCTGCTGACCTGCGGGGGTTCAGTGGTATCATAAGGCTGTCAGCCTGGGTTGGGCAGGAGTGAGGTCCCACTCTGATGGGCCATGGTTAAGATGAGGAATTGAATGCAGACTCTGTTTGGTACGCCGGAAAAGAGAGAAGGGCTGTTCAGCAAATTAAAGGCGGCTGTCAGCTCGACGAAGGCCAATTTGGTAGCCCGGATCGAGGAGGTTGTCAGCGGAAGGAAAGAAATCGATGCCAGTCTATTGGATGAATTGGAGACTGTTCTAATCGGGGCTGATATCGGTTTTCAGACCAGCACGGAAATTTTGAATGGGATTCGAGAGAAAGTCAGACGCCAGGAAGTCAGAGATGCTGCCCTGCTGAAGCCACTGATAAAAGCAGAGATTTTGAGAATCCTGGAGTCAGCGCCTTCACTTCCCAAAGGATCCGAGGTCCCAAGTCCCAAGGTCATCGTGGTTGTGGGTGTCAATGGAGTTGGAAAGACAACCACCATTGGGAAACTGGCTAACCTCTACCAGCAAGCTGGCCAGAAGGTTCTGATTTGTGCTGCAGACACCTTCCGAGCTGCAGCCGTGGAACAGTTGGAGGTGTGGGCTAAGCGGGCAAATGTCTCGATCATCCGCCAGAAACCCGGTGCAGACCCTTCAGCTGTTTTGTTTGATGCCATCACGGCAGCGAAGGCACGCGACGTCGGGGTGTTGATTGTGGATACCGCGGGTCGACTTCACACCAAGGACAGCCTGATGCGCGAGCTTGAGAAGATGAAGCGCATTGCCGGACGGGAGATCACCGGGGCTCCTCATGAAGTGCTCCTGGTGATTGATGCCGTAACCGGACAGAACGGCTTGAACCAGGCCAGAGAGTTCACCCGCAGCGCAGGAGTCAGTGGCATTGTGTTGACCAAGCTGGACGGAACTGCTAAGGGTGGGGTGGTTGTGGCCATTGCGAAGGATCTCAAAATACCGATCCAATATGTGGGCGTTGGAGAGAAGTTGGATGACCTTGTCGAGTTCTCTCCTCAACACTTTGTGGAGTCCTTGTTTAGCGGATAAGCACTTGAGAGTTGTAACCTCAGGTTGCATAAAGGGACCAATCCGGCATGTCCGACGCTGATTCAATTCATATGGGCCGAGCATTGGAATTGGCTGCACGGGGAAAGGGGCTGACCAGCCCTAACCCGATGGTGGGTGCAGTGCTGGTCAAAAATAATGTCATCGTTGGTGAAGGCTTCCACACCTACGGCGGGCTGAAGCATGCCGAGGTGCTGGCCATCGAGCAGGCGGGGGAATCGGCCCGCGGCGCCACTCTCTATACAAATCTGGAACCTTGCAGTCACACTGGCCGGACCCCTCCGTGTTCGGAGTTGCTTCTCCATTCGGGGATTGTTCGGGTTGTGGCTGCCATGGAGGACCCCAATCCACAGGTCGCGGGAGAGGGACTCCGAAATTTGAAGAAAGGTGGGGTCACTGTGTCTCTGGGCCTGCTGCAGCGAGAGGCGCAAAGACTCAATGAAGCATTTACAAAGTATATTACCGTGCGGCGGCCGTTTATAAGTTTGAAAGCAGGAATTACCCTGGACGGGAAGCTTGCTGACTTCCAAGGGGAGTCCAAGTGGATCACCGCTGAGGAGGCGCGCCAGAAAGTCCAGCAATTGCGATTCGAGAATGATGCAATCTTGGTTGGAATTGGGACAGTGTTGAAAGACGACCCCCTTCTGACAGACCGGACCGGCCAACCTCGACGAAGGCCGCTGATGCGGGTCGTGCTTGATTCACGACTGCGGCTACCCGTATTCAGCCAGTTAATCAGGTCCTCAATCCCCGGTGATATAATGGTGTTTTGCTCTCTGGGGCGGGATTTGCGGCGGGAGGCCGAACTCAGGAATCTCGGAGCCAACGTCGTCTTGGCGCCGGTCGCCACGGGAAGAATCCCTTTTGACTTTGTTCTTGAAGAACTGGGCCGCCGCGAGATTGCAAGCTTGTTGGTCGAGGGTGGTGCAGAGGTCAACTATGAAGCGCTGCAATCCCGCCAGGTGGACAAACTGATCTTGTTCATGGCGCCTAAAATTCTGGGGGGCAAGGACTCTGTACCTATGGTCGGAGGGACTGGCTTCGGTGAACTGGAGCACAGCCAGGCGTTCCAGTTTACCTCGGTAGAGAGACTCGGGCCCGACTTGGAGATTGAGGCTTATCCCCCCAAGAACCGGACTTGAACCAATCATGTTTACAGGGATTATAGAAGAAGTGGGCCGGATCCGAGAGCTTCGACTTTCCGGAAAGGCAGGAGACATCCAGGTTGAGGCCCGTAAAGTCTTGAAAGGACTGCAGCCGGGGGACAGCATCTCGGTCAATGGGGTTTGCCTCACGGTTCGAAGCTTAACGGGGGAGGGCTTTCTTGCGGATATCTCTCGAGAGACTTTGGCACGGACCAGCTTTGCCAGGTCCAAGAAGGGTGACTCCGTAAACCTGGAGCGCCCACTGCTGCCGACCAGTCGCCTGGGCGGTCATTTTGTCCAAGGTCACGTGGATGCAATTGGGAGGGTGGAGAAGATCCAGCCGGAGGGGGAGTTTGCGATCCACCGTTTTTCATTGCCAGACGTCATTCTTCCCTATGTGGTGGAAAAAGGCTCCATTGCGGTCGACGGTGTCAGCCTGACAGTCTCCAAGGTTGGTCCCAGCCAATTTGAAGTTGCGCTCATCCCCTACACTCTTGAGAACACGAATCTCGGCATGCGGCAGGTGGGGGACTGGGTCAATCTGGAGTGCGACATCCTGGCCAAGTACGTGGAGTCGTTACTCAAAGCCCGTGAGAAATCGAAGACGGCTCCTGTGACCTTGGAGTATTTGAGGGAGCAGGGGTATTAGCCTCGCGCGATAAAGAGAGGCGAAAGAGGGCAAAGCGGGAGGGCGGGGAATCTTCGGAGTTCATGTCCTGTGACTCTGCTTTTGATGTTCGTACCCTCATGAGGAATATTCACTACTAGGCGCATTGGTTATTTGGAAGAACTGAGCAGTCCAAATGTATTTCTCCACGATTGAAGAAGCCATTAAGGAATTCCAAGCTGGACGGATGGTCATCATCGTAGATGATGAAGACCGGGAAAACGAAGGTGACCTGACAATCGCTGCTGAGAAAGTTTCTCCGGAGGCCATTAATTTTATGGCGCGCTTTGGTCGTGGATTGATTTGCCTGGCCATGACCGGCGAGCGGCTGGACGAGCTGCAGATTCCGCTGATGGTGACGGAAAACAATTCGAATTATGGAACGGCGTTCTGCATTTCCATCGAGGCGCGCAGGAATGTCTCAACCGGTATTTCTGCCGCCGACCGGGCGACAACCATACTGACGGCTATCGGTCAGACCACCAGGCCCCAGGACCTGGCGCGTCCCGGCCACGTGTTTCCTCTCCGAGCCCGCAGAGGAGGAGTGCTGATGCGAGCCGGGCAGACCGAAGCCTCTGTGGACCTGGCACGGATTGCTGGGCTCTATCCGGCCGGAGTGATCTGTGAAGTCATGAATGACGATGGAACTATGGCACGGGTGCCGGAGCTGCAGGAGTTTGCACAGCGGCATCAGTTGAAAATGATCACTGTGGCCGACCTGATCAAACACCGCCTGCGCACCGAGTCGTTCGTGCAACAGGTAGCGGAGGCTGAACTGCCTACCCAATTCGGGACCTTCCGAATGATAGTCTTCAGCTGCGAAATTGACGGCGACACCCACGTAGCCTTGGTTTACGGGAAGATCGATCCGGAGAAACCCGTTCTGGTTCGAGTCCACTCACACTGCCTGACGGGCGACGTCTTTGGCTCGTCGCAGTGCCATTGCCGGGCTCAATTGGAGAAGTCCCTTGAGATGATTGCCCAGGAAGGGACCGGAGTCGTGCTTTACATGCACCAGCCGGGCCGCGGCTTCGAGTTGCAGAAGGGTGAGAACCGCATCACCTATCATGGCATGGCGCACGTCGATGAAGAGGCCTATAGCATGAAGCGGGCCAAGCGCGATTATGGCACTGGCGCTCAGATCTTGTCTAAACTCAATCTCAAACGAATCCGCATACTCACCAACCATCCCCGAAAGCTTATTGGCCTGGTCGGATATGGCCTCACCGTGGTGGAGCAAGTACCCATCCGAATCTCCTGATGCCCTGGAAATCCGGTTGACATTCCGGACCGATGCCGTCAGAATGTGGTGTTTCCAATCTATCGATCTGCACACACCTCTTACTTAATTAGAGGAGAAACAGGCCAGAGAAAGCCATGGTGAACCTGCCTCGGTTGAATAGTCGCTACGAGATTCGAGATGTTCTTGGGCAAGGGGGAATGGGGATTGTCTACAAAGCTTACGACTCGGTGATTCGGAGAGAGGTGGCTCTTAAGACTCTTCGGGACGCCCCTGATCCTGCGGCTCTTGAGACTTTTCAGAAGGAATGTGGAGTGTTGGCCTCCATGGCCCACCCCAATACAGTCGAGATTTTCGACTTGGGGGAGTTTGAAGAAAACGGGGCTCACAAACCCTATTTCGTCATGCCGCTGCTCCCCGGTAAGACCCTGGAGGACTTGATTCGAATGGCCAGCCAGCGGTTGACCGTGGATCGGGTGGTGGAGATTATCTCCCAGACATGCCGGGGACTGCAGGCCGCTCATGAGCGCGGGCTGATCCACCGAGACCTTAAGCCCAGCAACATTTTTGTTCTAGACGATGATTCGGTGAAGATCATCGACTTCGGGGTCGCGCACATTTGCGACAGCCGCACGACGATGGGTTTGAAGGGAACCCTGGCCTACATGTCGCCTGAGCAAATCGAGATGAAACCACTCTCGCCCTTGTCCGACCTCTTCTCCTTGGCAGTCGTGGCATACGAAACATTGACACTCCGCCGTCCATTTCAAGGCAAGACCCAAAGTGAAATGGTGGAGGCCATCCTGCATCAAATCCCGCCACCGGTGTCGGAATTCAACCCTGCAGTCAGTTCTTTACTCAGCCGGGTCATCCACAAGGCTTTGGCCAAGCAACCATTTCACCGGTTCGCCTCCGCCAGAGAATTTGCGGAGACCGTACAAAAGGCGCTTCGCAATGAAAGGCTCGAGGTATTTGATCCCAGCCGGATTCAGCCCCGCGTTCAACGTGCCGCCCGAGCATATGAGCAGGAGGATTACCAGTTTGCAGCCGAGATCCTGTCGGAACTGCAGGCAGAGGGACACCTCGATCCTGCCATCACGACGCTTCATCGTCAAATCAATCAAAGAGTCCGACAGAAAACCATTCAACAACTCCTGCAGAGTGCCCGCACTCGCATTGAGGAGCAAGAGTATCCCCTCGCCCTGCAGAAACTTCACGAGGTCCTCCAACTTGAGCCCAATCACTCTGAGGCGATAAATCTGAGAGATCAGTTAGAAACGCGACGTACCGAGGAAAAACTGGAGGACTGGTTGCGGTTGGCCCGCCGGCATCTTAGCAGTTGTGCTTTCGGGCATGCCCGCGAAGCGCTGCGTAATGTTCTGCAACTAAGGCCCAACGAATCTCGGGCCCTGCAGATGCTGGCAGAGCTTACACGCAAGGAACAGGAATTCTCAAAAGTCCGACAACAAAAGCAAGAGCTTTACCAGTCTGCAGTTAGGATCTGGGAGAACGGCGATGTCAGTGCGGCCTTAGGGAAGCTGGAAAGCTTGCTGGAATTGGATCGCCGGAATCCTGATCCCCCTTCTTCGGAAAGTGGAACACTTCACCAGAATTTCTACAACCAGGTCCGGTCCGAGCACGACGCCATCAAGAATGCATATGCTGAGGCCCGCCAACATCTGACTGAGCGAAATTTCGCAGCCGCCTTGGCAGGTTGTGAGGAGTATCTCAAAAAGTATCCTTCCCATGCTCTTTTTCAGGCGCTGAAGTTCGATGTGGAGGAACAGCAAAGGCAAGACCAATCCAGTCAGATCCTGGAGATTCACCGCAGAGTCGAAGTTGAACCGGATCTGGAGCGTCGGGTCAATATCCTGAAAGAAGCCGTAGAGCATTATCCAGCGGGGGGCTTTGAATCGGCGCTTCGGCTGATGAAGGACAAACGCGATTTGGTGAATTCCATTGTCTCCAGGGCACGATCTTTGGAGGAACAGAGTTTGTTCAATGAGGCCCTCAGCCAATGGGAGATTCTCAAGACTATCTACGGCCCCTATCCGGGCTTAAACTTCGAGATTGAGAGAATCACTAAGCGCCGGGATCAACAGGCTACCCTGGCTGCCAAGGGAAGATGGGTGGAGCAAATTGATGCTTTCCTGGAATTGGCTGATTACAAACGAGCGGAGGATGCCCTACAGGAGGCGAGAGAAGAATTTCCATCAGACTTGGAACTGAGTGAATTGGAGAAGATTGTCCACCAGGGGATGGAGCGGGCTGCGGAGGCCCAGGGCTTGTTGGCCCAAGGACAGCAACTGGTTGCTGCCCATCGAATGGAGGAAGGATTGGAACTGCTCCGTCGGGCGAATCAACTGGACCGTCAGAATCCAGTCATCAAAGCAGTCCTGGTCAACGTCTTGCTCGATCAGGCCCGCAGGCTGGTGGATTCCAATTGGCGTGCCGCTGAGCCACTGCTGGAGCAAGCTCTGGAAATCGACCCGGGAAATAGTGTCGCAGTGGGCCTTCGGACACTCTTGGAGGACAACAAACGCAACGAACGCGTCGACCACTGGATTTCCCAGGCCCGGCAAGCGCAGGCCACCGGCGACTTGTCAGCCGCTCTTGAACGGGTAGAACAAGGACTTGCTGAGTTCCCTAAGGAATTCAGGTTGACTCAGTTACGAATGACCCTTTCCAAGAGCCTGGACCAGGTCCCCCGTCTGAGCACCAAGGTCGAGGATTCCGAGACCCTTGTCGCCTCTCGTTACCCCGAATCCGGCCTCCAGCCGGCACCGACAAGCCCGGTTGTCGTTTCTGCCTCAGAACTGCCAACAATATCCAACCAGTCGGCGAGGGAAACTGCTCCACTAACTGTTCCCGAACCTGCAGGCGTCGACGATTCTGAGTTTCGCGAGCACGGGTCCGCAACACCGTCTTCAGGCTTGGCTGAAGGGTTACCGATCAAAGTTAGAAGAACATTGAATCGTTGGATATGGCTTGGTGTCGCTTCGCTGTTGGTTGTTCTGCTGGGTGGAGTTTGGGTCCATCAGCGTCGCCCTCCTTCCACGACATCACAACCCGCTCTGCCGAATCCTGCGCCGCCACACCCCATTCGCCTGGGCATATTGACGACCCCACCCGGAGCGAGGATTTTCATCAATGATCAGGTACGCGGTACTGCCGACCTTGTCCTGGAGTTGTTACCCGGTTCGTATCAGATTCGCGCAGAGTTAGAGGGTTATGTTCCGACCACCATTCCGCTGGAGCTTAAGCCCGATTCGGCATTGTCCCCGATGGAAATTGTCCTTAAGCCGGCGCCTGGAGCCGGCACATCCGAGAATCAACCACCCTTAGAATCGGCTGCAAAGCGGCCTCAAGGTTCCTCTGTCTCTCTGGCGAAAAGAAGGAAGGCTCTGGAGACTCAGGCCCCTGTTTCCAGCCTGGCTGTTGAATCGGCGCCACTCCCGGGCACTTTGCGAGGCTACCTCCAACTGAAGCGCTCTCCTGCCGGCAGCCAGGTGGTGTTGGAAGGGGGGGCAGAACCGCAACCCCGCGTGCTTAATGAAGACCACATGGAGTTGAGAGAAGGGGCTTACACTCTCACCGTCACAGCCCCGGGATTCAGCAAGCTTATCGTCCCCCTCCACATCGAGCCGAGCAAGACCGAAGTGGTGGAACTCAACCTTCAGCCAATTAAGGAGCCCGAGCTTGGCTGGAAAGAGGCTTGGGATGATGCAGCTGGGTGGTCCACAGAGGGAGATTGGCAGGTCCATAAGGGCGGCAACTTTGTGTTGTCAACATTGCACCCCATCACCGGAGCGTACGAATTCACGCTCTGGCGGAAAAGCAAGAATATTCAGTGGGTCCTGAACTACACTGATGAACATAACTACGACCTGTTTGAAATCGATAAGAAATTCTTTTTGCGGACGCGAATTCGAGATGGCAGGAAAAGTCAGGCGGTGAAGGTTTCTCACAAACTGGAGAAACAGTCTTCCTATTCCTTCCAATTAGAGGTCACGCAGCAAGCGATTGTCACCAGGGTGTTGGACGGGGGGGTGTGGGTCGCCATAGATGAGTGGAAAGATGCCGGGCCTGTGACGGGAAAGTTTGGGTTTTACATCCAAGGCAGGGATCAGGTAGGATTGTCTCACTTCAAGTTCAAACCTCGGTAATACCCCTGAGTTGCGTTCGAGTTTAGACATGATCCCACAGGTTCCAACGAATATGGAAAAAGAACTAATCATCAACTTTCCTGACGGGAAGACTAAGACGATCCCGCTCACGAAAGCACGATGGTCAGTGGGCCGGTCCAGTGAAAATGACCTCAGTTATCCCGAGGATTCCGGCCTGTCGCGCCAGCATTTCGTTCTGGAAAAGGAAGAGGAAGACTGGGTCCTCTCGGATTTGGGTAGCAAGAACGGAACCTTCCTGAATGGGGCTCGGGTTCACACTCGACAAAGGCTCAAACCCGGGGACCGTGTGACCGCGAGTCACCTCGTCCTGGCCTATTGCAGTTCCAAAGAGGCCATCAATCAATGCTCAATCGTCTTCGAGAAGAGCCCGGAGGAACTTCTGACCCGGCGAGGATTGAGTACCACCTCGCTGGATCAGATCATTTCCACCCATGCAACCTCTGTCCGCCCTGCCATTGGACCATCCCGGGAACAGTGGAGAACTCCTCTGGACGCCTTCCGGCGTGCGGGCAGGGAACTCTCATTGGGTCGGCCGCTGCAGGAATTGTTCCAGGTAATCCTCGACCTTTCCATAGAGGCAGTGGAAGCAGAGAGGGGAGTTCTGCTTACTCTGGAGGGGGGGCGCTTGGTGGTGCAGGCTTCTCGGGGCGACGGGTTCCGAATCAGTACCACGGTTCGAGACCGAGTCATCAACGACAAGACATCTCTGTTATTGAAAGATGTTCAGGGAGACGAGGCCCTCCGCGCGATGCAGAGCATCGTTGCTCAGAAAGTCAGAAGCCTGATGGCCGTGCCGCTACAAACTGACGACCAGGTAATTGGATTGATTTACGTCGATTCATCGCACTTGGCGCACGAATTCACTAATGACGACTTGGATCTGTTGACAGTAATGGCGAATGTGGCTGGTATCCGGATTGAGCGTCAACGAATGACTGAGATTGAACTGTCCCGGCGCCGATTAGCGGCAGAACTGGAGCAGGCTGCCGAGATTCAGCGAGAGTTCCTGCCTGCCCGTGCACCCGTGGTGCAAGGACTGGATTTGGCCGGATACAATGCCCCTTGCCGCACAGTAGGCGGAGACTATTACGATTTCCTGACCTACCCTGATGGGAAAGTGGTCGTGCTGGTTGGAGACGTGTGCGGCAAGGGAATGCCAGCCGCTCTCCTCATGATGAGCCTGCAGGCACGAGTCCAGGTACTTGCTCAGCAACCCGATAGTCCTGCGTCATTAGTCGAGCGGCTCAACAGAATTCTCACATCCACTTCATCGAATGAGCGGTTCGTTAGTTTTTTCTTCTCCCTTATTGACCCGTGCACAGGGGAAGTGGTTTATTCCAATGCCGGCCATAACCCGCCAGTTCTACTTCGCTCTGATGGGAGCACCCAACGCCTTGAAGGAGGCGGTCCGGTCTTAGGGATCCTGCCTGAAGCCGGCTATGAGGAACAGCGCATTCTCATGCAATCTGGAGATGTTGCGCTTCTATATAGCGACGGCGTTACCGAAGCCAATGACCTCCAAGGGGAGGAGTTTGGAGAATCCCGTTTGGTGGAGTTGCTGAGATGCGCCCGGGAGCAACCGGCAGACAAGATTCTTAATACGATCACTCAAGCCGTTCATGACTGGATGGCTGGGGCGCCAGCGGCCGATGATATTACCTTAGTCGTGGTGCGAAGAGTTTGAACAGCCTCCCCGCTTCCCATGAGGCTGCTTACAGAATGCCTGGCTTGCCAGGAATTGCTCATCGGACAGTCTGCGGCGTACCGACATTAAAACCTGAACGTGAATGGGGCAAGGGCTCTTCACTCATTTGAACTCAAAAAGGAGTGTCTGTGATTCGTACCATTAAGGATTTCGAGGGGATATGGACCGAGGAAAGCGACAGGACCTGCAAAATCTTCCGTCAGTTGAACGACCTGTCTCTCTCTCGGTCCGGTGAGCCAGAGGGACGAACCTTGGGGAGGATGGCCTGGCACATCACCTTGTCTATTCCTGAAATGATGTCTCAAACCGGCCTGAGCTTTTCAGTAGGCATCGCAGAAAGTCCGGTTCCGACGTCGACCGATGTGATCCGAGGGACTTATGCATTACTATCCAACGAACTGCTTGTCGAGCTCAGAACCCATTGGACTGACCAGACGCTCGAGATTTGCGATGAGATGTATGGGCAACATTGGAAGCGCGGATATACCCTGACAGCCCTGATATTTCATCAGATTCACCACCGTGGCCAAATGACTCTCCTGATGCGGCAGGCCGGACTCACTGTGCCGGGGCTGTTTGGACCTGCACGCGAGGAATGGAGTTCCATGGGAATGCCGTCTCCGGCAATTTGACTCCGAGTCTCCGGTTTCCGTGCTTTCAAGACCTTGACAGAAGAATCCTTCCCACCCTTCTCGCCAGAAAGGGAGTCTGCAGACGATACGGCCCTCCATCCTCGATCGGCGGACTATCATGACCTCAGAGGCTTGTCTCTTTTCGTGAGGAACGATCATAAAAGCCCATCAGGGTACAAAGGCCGCGGTACCCTGTTGGGAATCCTTGCCATTTTCTTTTGGAGTACTTCGATCGGTTTTGGCAGGCACTTGACCGAGCAGATGGGGACCTTTCGTGCCGCGGCATCGATCTATATGCTGGGAGGTCTCATCGCTTGTACAGTCGCCATTTTGCGGGGCACGACCCTGCAGACTTTGGCGAGAGCGGGACTCAAATACCTGTGGGGATGCGGCGGGCTCTTTGTCGCCTACTCGGTCTGTTTGTATCTAGCTCTTGGATTCTCTGTCGACCGGGAGCAGGCTATCACGGTTGGGTTGATCAACTACTTGTGGCCAGCCTTGACGCTAATTCTCGCAGCCCCCATCTTGAGAGAACCAGTACGACGTGGAAGGCTCCTGCTGGGGATCACCGTGGCTTGCCTGGGCATCCTTCTCTCTGTCGGAAGTGCCGATCGCCACTCTACTTGGAATCTCCCGCAACTACATGGGACTTCTGCATCCCCATACGGTTTGGCGCTTTCGGCCGCTGTGCTGTGGGCACTCTATTCAAACCTGAGCCGTCGATGGGGCACCCACCCGAGCGGAGAGGCTGTACCAGTTTTCCTGCTGGCAACAGGAATCTTCATGTCTTTCCTGATGTTGGTGTTTTCTGAAGAAAGCCATTGGACAAAACGAGACCTTCCGGAACTGATTTATATGGCTCTCGTTCCGACCTCTCTTGCCTATATATTCTGGGAGATAGCGGTCAGGAGGGGGAATTTCGTTCTAATTGCAGCATTCGGCTACTTGACACCATTGTTATCTACTTGGATCAGCGTGATCTATCTCGCCGTCCGTGCCAGCCTTCAACTCTGGATAGCTTGTATCTTTGTCGTGGCTGGCGCGGTCATATGCAACTGGGCTTTCAAGAAGGGCTTAGGAGCTTTCCAGGCCACCACCGCTCCCCGCCGCTTGCGGCGGGGTATCCACCGAACGGGCCCATGAAGCTTATAACGTGATCGAAGATGACGCTTCAGTGGCTGCTTTTTTCTTTCGGCTCTTTGGAGTTGTGGAATCCTTCTTCCGAGGCCCTGGTTCCCTTTCAGCAATTGCTTTCACATCAGGAGAACTTGTCTTTTGAGCAGGCTCAGCCTTTAGTTTGGTTTTGGCCCGAGCAGACCTCTTTGCGCCTCCATTAGTTGCTTTTGCAGTCTTGACTGGGATAGCCTGTCTCTCTCGATTCTTCCCACCCCTTTGTGTTGGGCGGGCCGCCGTAATACCCACTACAGCCTCAGGATCATCTGATTCAACTCGCATTGTGCTTTCTTCTTGGGCAATCAATTCAGACAGGATCTCTCTCTCAGCTTGCTGCCAGTCTTCTTTGTCGTATCCGTGGAGTCGCCCTCGTTCCTCAAAAATTTGATAAGCCCGAAAAGCAATCCTTTTTCTGATAATTTCGTCGGCAAGCAGATGCTGCCGAACACTCGGGTGACCTTCACGTTTCATCAATCCTCCTAGAAAGGCTCTTGGTTTAGTTTGTCAATCCACCCGGATTGTACCGTATCCTATCCCCTCCAACAAATGATTAGCGTGTTTTCGGTCGTCGACTCCGCCAACACTTGAAGGAGCAAGTATTTTTCTCTGCGCTCCGAATGCGCGGGCAACGTGAGTTCTTGCGTCAGGAACTAACGGGCCGGGACAAAACGACATATCTCCGGTCAAGAAGACTTACCGAAGGCTACATAACTGGGGGGGTCAAAAACTGAATAGCTATATTTTCAATAGGATAGCCCCATGGACTCCAATCTGCAAGATGCAAGGAGGAGTTCAATGGGAGGGTCCGATGCGGAACGTGCTAGTACTTGGCAGAGTACACAAGCGATTGACCAGAAGACGTATTAGAATGAAGCACAAGGTCTCAGCGCCCGTTCACCTTCACCATCAAATCAGGGGGACCGATAGCTTCTTCGGGTTCATTCAACAAGGTGAAGAAATCCTTTTGGATGTTTTGGGAGTTAACCGGGATGGTACGTTGGATGCCTACGCCTTGAAGCCAATCCCAGCCCTGAGAATTGAGGAGAACGGACTCTATTGCTTTGCCCCTGACCTCAAATCCTTCTCGCCTTATTGATGTCAAGCTCAAGCCTAGCCTGTCGAGTTTGCCCGAACACTTGCTTTTTCGTTTGAACCAAGACTCCAGATCGTCTTAGACTTATGACACGCTAAACTCCGCATCTAAGAACTGGAGGGACTCCATGTGGTCGATTTCACCTGAGTTGGTGTCGACTTGTCATCGGGATGGGTGGAGGCGCAAACTCTTTGAGTTTTCGCACAGGTAAATATTAGGGTCAGCCAGGAAAGAAAAGTCGGGTCAGCTTCAAGGCTGCCAATTTGATTTTATTTGGTACTGTGGCGGAAGAACGATTAGAATAATGGAGCTTAGAGGATCCAATCATTCCTTGCCAGCTAAGCCTGCATAAGTGAAATTTCATACATTCGACCTCAATCCAAAAACCATCTCGAGGATCCCCTTCTCATTTCTGGCATGCACTCTTTTTTTAGTGTTGCGTCTCTCACCGGTTTGGGCTGGATGGGAAGCTCTTGGTCCATACGGGGGACATGCCCTCAGGATCCTTATGGATCCTGTAGATCCTCAGAAGCTGTTTGTTTTCACGAAGAACGGTCAATGCTACTACTCTGACAATGGTGCGGCTTCTTGGGAATTTATGCCGTTGGCATTACCCCAGAACGCAGAGCTGAACGCGGCGGTCTTGGATCCTGGGAATTCAAACACAATCTACATTGGGGTTTCCGACCAATTCATGCGCGAAGCAAGTTCATTCGAAGGGGTCTACAAAAGCGTGGATGGGGGTCGACATTGGGAGCAGTTGCCACAGACTTCCCGATGGTCGGTGTTTTCATTGGCAATATCAACGGATCGTCCACTGGATATTGCTGCCGGGACTCGCACTGGAGTCTTTCGAAGCCGGGATGGAGGGAAAAACTGGACGCGATTGTCCCCCGCGAGCCATCCCGAATTAAAGAACGTCGTTTCATTGGCGCTGGACCCGCTCGACCCAGAAGTGACCTATGCGGGGACCCCCCATCTTCCCTGGAGGACATTGGACAATGGAAAGCACTGGACATCGATCACCGAAGGAATGATCGATGACTCTGACATTTTCTCGATTGCCGTGGATCGGGGTAAAGTCAACATGGTCTATGCCAGTGCCTGCAGTGGGATCTACCGTAGCATAATCCGGGGGACCCGCTGGACCAAAGTCCAAGGGATCCCAGGTTCCAATCGGCGAACCCATATCCTGTTGCAGGATCCGACTGACTTAAACATCCTCTTTGCAGGGACGACACAAGGGCTCTGGAAATCCTCAGACCGTGGAACTACTTGGGAAAAGCCAAACCCTTACCCCTATTCCATTAACTCTATCGTAGTCAACCCACTTGATAACAATGTTTTGTATGTGGCTACGGACCGAAGCGGAATCCTGAAGAGCGAGGACGGTGGCAAGACTTTTGTGGGTGTGAACCAAGGCTTTGTGAACAGAAACCTGACCCGATTCCTTACGGGAAGTCGGCTCTACACCTGTAGTGTGTACGATGGCGAATTTGGTGGAGTCTTTTCCAGCGAGGATGAGGGACATACCTGGGAGTTGATCGCAGACAACAATGCGCTTTTGGGAAAGAACATAATCTCGCTGGCTGTTTCTCCTACGGATCCAAGTCTGGTTGTTGCCGGGACTTATGAGGGCATGATGAAATCCCGGGATGGAGGCATAAATTGGGAATTCATCCCAGGCAGCAGTTTCAGTTGGGGGCGAACCAGCAATCTTCCAGTGGTGTCTCGGAACAAGCCGGGATCCAGAGTTCACAGAATTCCCGAAAACACCCTTCTACGGAATACTATCCGGTTTAATGACTTGGGCTTTTCCACGGCCGTCTCTGGCGTTGTCTATGCGGCCAGTTCGGCCGGCCTCTTCAGAAGTGTCGACTACGGGGAGTCTTGGGGGCGAGTTGCCAATTTAGGGACCCGAGATGTCTCCCGGATTATTCTTCATCCCACGGATCCCAACTGGCTGATGATCTTCAGTGATGGCGACCTGATGATCTCCGCGAATCAAGGGAGGCGGTGGACCACTGCTGCCATAGAGGTCCCGGGGATTCAGATCTACAATTTCGCCTTTTCCCTTGAAAGTCCCGGTGGAATATGGGCAGGGACCTCCCACGGGCTCTTTCATTCTTCGGATGGGGGGAGAACTTGGACTAGAAAGAAGGAAGGACTCCCTTTTGTGCCCATTCATAACATCTATGTAACACCGCAGAAGCCTAATATTGTCTTCGTGCAGTCCAACGGATCCAATCAAGTCTATCGCTCGGCCGACGGGGGTGACACCTGGGAGCGCTTCGACAGTCGCGGCCTTGAAGGCGTCTCTGTACAGGCCTTTTCTCCATCCTCAGGCGGGGGAGCGGACCTTTGGCTACTCTCGGAAAACCGGGGAGTCTTTCGTTATCGGTCTCAATCGAGTGTCGCCACAAAGTAAAACTCGCTATTTGTAGGATTATTACTACCATACTCCGACAGTTCCTCTTGTCAAGGTTAGTGAGGGCTCCCCGGGGAGGCCCAACTTGAATAGTCCGAGGGTTTCAGGGAAAACTGCGCTTAAACTGTGCGGGATTTGCATTCCTTTTCTTCAGATCTGCGTATAAAGGTGATGGACGGAGAAGGGCAGCCGGGAGATGGACTTGGGTGAAGAGATTCTGACTAAGGCTGTGGGGGGCGATCAGGCTGCCTTTGCCGCAATCGTGCGCCATCATAAATCTATGGTTTACAGCATAGCCTACCATTTCCTCCACGAAAGCTGGCAGGCCGAGGAAGTGGCACAAGACGTCTTTCTCCAACTCTTTCAAAATCTTAAGAAGATTGTATCCTCAGCTCATCTCACCTTCTGGCTTCGCCGAGTGACCAGCCATCGTTGTATCGATTGGAATCGGCGACAGAGCCTTCGGCCAAGAGTCAGTTTGGAGGAATTGCCCGAACCGGTGGCTCCGGAAGAAAGGAACGACCCACTGATGATTCGACGGTTGTGGCAGTTAGTGTCCAACCTCCCAGAGAGGTCACGGCTGATCATCACCCTTCGATATCAGGAGGGCTTGCAGTTGGCAGAAATAGCGGAAATCCTGGACATTCCTCTCAACACGGTAAAGAGTCACTTGCAGCGTTCATTGGCTAAATTGCAGGAACAACTAACAAGTATGGAGAAGTTGCCGGTATGAATCCCTTGGAAGAACAATTGAAAGAGTTACTTTCCCGTAAAGATCCTCCCGTTGGTTTCGAAGAAAGGGTCTTGTCAAGGCTCTCGATGCTCGGCCCAAAGAGACGCGGGTTCTGGAAGGAATTGAGGGTAAGTCTCTTTGTCCCGCATCTGCGCTGGGCCATGGCTTCCCTTTTGGTGGTTGTAATGATGTTTGTCGGGATTGCGGGGTATTTGCGTCAGAGGCGGATCCGGGCTGAAGGGGAGCTTGCTAAGACCCAGGTCATGGTAGCGCTTCAAATCGCCAGCAGCAAATTAAATTACGCTCAAAAGACGCTGCTGGATCGAAGCAACAGGTTCCTTCAAAAGGATTCAAGCCGGGAATAAGATTTGCGGGTGAGCCGCCCGTCAAGAGAGAAATAGGGAGGTTTAAAGCCAATGTCATTTTGCAATTCTCAGTCGTCAGGATTAATCTCTTCTATCCTCCTCGCTCTGCTCTTGTGGCCGGGTTTGTCATCGGCTCAAGATGCCAAATTGAAAATCAACCAATTAGACAAGTTGGCCTCGAAAGCAGAGGAGACGGTCGATGTTAACCTCGACAGTTCCCTTTTGCAGTTGGCAGCCAAGTTTCTTTCCAGCGCCAAACCTGACGAGGCCAAAGCCAGAGAGTTAATCTCAGGTTTGAAAGGAATCTATGTCCGAAGTTTCGAGTTTAATGAAGAAAACGCATACTCCAATGAGGACATCAACGGGATTCGATCTCAGTTGCTGGGCCCCGAATGGGTCAAGTTGGTAGGAATCCGGAGCAAGCGGGATAAAGAAAACGTGGAAGTCTTCACCTTGGCCGCAGGACAAAAGATCAATGGCTTAGCCATAATTTGTGCGCAACCCAAAGAATTGACGGTGGTCAACATCGTCGGAACCATCGATTTGGAGAAATTGAGCCAACTGGAGGGACAATTCGGCATTCCGAAACTAGGCCTGGAGGGTGCTGAAAAGGGTAAGAAAGATCAAAAGGAAAAGGGAAAGGAGTGACTCCCAATGAAATCGTTCCGGTGGTTGCTCTTGACTTGCTTCTTGTTGGTTTCTGCTTGCGCATTTGCCGAAGAAAGTGACTTCAGCCGGCTGGCAAAACTCATTGAGTTCCACTACCAAGTGCAGCGGGAGCATATCCCCTTTTTAGGAATGATCAAGCCTATGTTCAACGCGGCCCGCCCGCTGGGGGCGAAGGGCATGGAAATGGCGGTTTTCGAGGATCTGCCCCCGGGTCGTGCTGATGTCACACAGGAGCTTGGGCGGCTCACGCAGGCAGCGCTAGGACCCAACTGGCAGCCCACGGTTAGAGTTTTTTCAAGAGCAAACAGAGAGCAAAATCTCATTTATTCAAGGACCAACGGCAAGAATTTCCGGCTGATGATTCTCTCTTTAGACAGTAACGGTGTAGTTCTCTTGGAAGTGGAGTTCAAACCCGCGCAACTGGCGAAATGGTTGCGGGATCCTGAACACATCGGAAAGTGTGTAACGGACAAGAGAGAAGATGACTGGGAAGAATAAGTATCCACAATTGAAGTTTTCCGGGAGGTTGTTGGGCGTTTTGTTGTTGCCCGGGAGTCTGTGGGCCGCGTCAGATCCTGCAATGCTGGTCCATTACATCATGGAGAAGGTCGCCGTGAATCAGGATCGGGGTCTCGAGGCGCGCTCATCGTTCGTCTATCAGCAGAATCTGCTAATCCGGTTCAAGCGGTCCGATGGAAAAGCGTGTCGAGAGGAAATCCGCGAGTTCACAGTAACTCCCTCTGCCAATGGGACTCGAAAGACACTTGTGCATTTTGCCGGGAAATATCTGAAAGATCGGAGCTATGTGGAGTACACGCAGCCAGGATACGCTTATAAAGGAGTCGATCTCGACGGGGCCCTAATCGCCTCTTTCGCCGACGACTTCGCCAATGACCAAGGATCCAGAGATGGCATTGACACAGATATGTTTCCGTTAACGACTCCAGAGCAAGAGAAGTATGTTTTCACGCTGAAGGGGAAAGAGCGGTATCGGAATCGGGAGGTGTTTCGCATCACTTTTCAGCCGCTCCCATTGCGAGCCGGCCAGTCGAACGGTAGGGGTCTCGAGAAAGAAGAAGGTTCCTGGTCCGGCGAGGTCCTGGTGGACAGTTCCGACTATCAGCCGGTCGTTGTGACCACTCACCTTGCGAGAGGGATTCCGTTTTGGGTTAAGACCTTGTTGGGAACCGATGTTACCCATCTGGGCTTTAAGGTCGAGTACGAGAAATTTGAAGACAATTTATGGTTTCCCGTTGAGTACGGGGGCGAGTTCAAATTGAAGGCCCTCTTCTTTTATAAACGCAATATGGCGATTGCGTTGCACAATCACGGATTCCAACGCTCCTCCGTTACCACCGTACTCACGTACGACGACCCGTTCTCTATCTCTACAGAAGTCCCTGCCACAGATTCCCATTGAGCTTCAAGTCGGAGATGGACAGGATGCCGCGGACGGGTACTCGGCGCTCCTCTAGCAGTATCCAGAGGTTGGTTTTTGGTTCTGTTTGTCCCCTGCTCCGTGCTAATTTCTTGGCCGCATCAAGGCTCACCACTGTAAGAAGAGTTCACTTTTTCAGCCTCTCCCGCCACCCCTTGTAAGAAGTGTATTTCAAGTGTGGTCCCGTCGCGATTCACAGGAAAGTGGGATTATCGTTCACTACAAGGTTGCATTTCGGCTTTGTACGGAAGTAGACTGCGATAGCTTTGCCGGGATTTGGTTCATGAGTCCTGATCGGTCCACCGCAGTGGGATCTTCAATGGGAATGTGAGTCCCGCCTTCTTCGGGTGAAGGTGTGCGTGGCTCTCGTTAGAAAGGAAGTCTGAGCTTATGAGTAAAGAACTCTGTGTGCGGGTAATCGGGTGGGTTTTCATGTTGACCATGAGCTGGCAGCTTGCCGGCTGTTCGAAGGGCCCCAACGATGAATCTATTGGCCAGGCTTTGAAAGCCAGTTATTTTTCTGATTCCCAACTTAAGAATGAGCCGATCCAAATCGCAGTGATAGGTGGCGAGGTAACCTTGAGCGGGGAAGTTTCGTCGGATGCCGCGCGCCTGCAAGCTTACAAGTTGGCTAATGAGACCGCTGGAGTCAAGAAAGTAATCGATTCCATGACCGTGACTTCGCCGCCAACCAACCAGCCCTCCCTCGCCCATTCAGGGCGGCCTGCCCCTCCGGGGACTGAAGCAAAAGGTCATCCTGCCGCCAAACCATCAACGACTAGCGAGAGACCGATTCAGACACAGCCAGAAGTGGGAAGCCTGGGGACTGGGCCCCCACCCAGCACTAAGGCACCGGCCGCTGCCCCTGCAGCACCAGCCAAGCATTATACGATTCCAGCCGGGACCGAGGTCAGGGTTCAGATGATTGACTCGGTGAACTCCAAAAGCAGCCAGGTGGGTTCTACCTTCCAGGCTTCGCTCGACTCCCCGCTCACCGTTGAAGATAGCGTGGTTGTGCCCAAGGGTGCCGATGTTTATGTCAAGCTGGTGAATGCCAAATCTGCTGGAAAGATCACCGGACAGAGCGAGCTTGAACTGGAGTTGGACCACTTGGAATTCCAAGGGAACTCGATTCCTTTGCGGAGTAGTACCTATCAGCAAGCTGGAGAATCGAGAGGCAAGCAAACGGTTGAGCGAACGGCTATTGGAACCGGGATTGGTGCAGCTATCGGCGCCATTGCCGGCGGCGGGAAAGGAGCAGCTATCGGGGCCGCAGTCGGCGCTGGGGGTGGATTGGCCACACAAGTCTTCATTCATGGGAAGGAGGTTCAGGTTCCCGCAGAGACCAAGCTGGACTTCAAATTGGCTGAGCCTCTTGAAGTAACTGTTCAGCCCGGTAAAGCCACGAAGTCGGCAAACCGGACACCAGTGCAGCCTTCGGGAACACCTCAGACAAAAGAGGAGTTTTAGGTTTCATTTGGGCTATGCTCGACGACCAATACTGCGGGGGATCTGGATTTTCTCGCCAGCTTCAGGTGTTGAGGCGAGGAATGTCGGACTTCTGGTGCCCATTCAAGGTGAGGATCTATGCATCTGATCTGGACAATCCTGATTGGTTTTCTGGCGGGAGCACTGGCCAAACTGTTGATGCCCGGGAAAGATCCGGGGGGTTTCATCGTTACAACCTTACTCGGTATCGGAGGGGCTCTGACTGCTACATATCTTGGGAGGTTCATCGGTTGGTATAAAGAGGCGGAGTCAGGCGGGTTCATTGCCGCCGTGATCGGGGCGATCTTGATCCTCCTGGTATACCGATTCCTTCGGATAAATACTGCAAGCTAACGACTTCACTTGAAATTGTATTTGGCAAGAGTTATGATAGGGCACTCTTTGTGGCGGGGTGCCGGACTCTCTGGACATTGACTCGTAAGAATGCATATAGTCCGAAGGCTATTTACATGAGTTGTTGAAGATCAAGCGACAGTGGTTTTCATTAACCTTAACCTTTTGAAAGGGAGAACTTCAATGCGAAAGAATGGTTGGGTTGCTTATGTGGTGCTCATTCTCCTTTTTCTTTGCAGCTCGACGCTCATGGGGCAGGAGAAATGGGAATTAGGCGGTTATGGGGGCGGGTCTTGGTTTTCCAAGCCTAATGTGAAGACCTCTTACCCACAACCCAATTCTCAGCTTGTGTATAACTTCGCTCCTGGTGGGGTCTTGGGCGTGCGGGTTCGAGAAAATCTGACAGATCATTTTGGGTTGGAACAGTCATTCACATTCCTTGGGACTAACAACGCGCGGGCTACCGAGGGAGCGGTTGGCATTCGGCACCGGCAGGCCTACTTTAATGCGATACTCTGGGGTTACGGGGTGGAAGACCGGGTTCGTCCCTATTTCAGCGGGGGTGGAGGCTGGACCGGCTTTCACCCGACGGACGATGCCAAGAAGCAGTTTCCGGATATCGCCAACTTTCTATCGTCCAGCAACGTTTTCACATTCAACGTGGGTGGAGGGTTGAAGATCAAGTTGACAGAGCACGCGGCACTTGACTTCAGCCTCCGTGACTTCATTAACAAGGCGCCATCGTTGGGTTTCCCTGATGCGGACAGGAAGTGGATCCATAACATGCAGCCCCAGGGTGGTTTGATGGTGCTGTGGGGCGGCGCCCCTCCCATAGTTCATACTTTCACGGTAGGGCCGGGGATCGAAGCCAGCAAGACGTCGTTGTGTCCCGGGGAGACGGCGACGCTGCGGATCAACGCCTCGGATTCAATCGCCACCGCGAAGATAACTTACAAGTGGACCGTCAAGGGGCAGGAGGTGGGTAGCGGGCCGGAGTACACCTTCACGGCGCCAGGGCAGGCGGGCACATACGATGTAGCGGTGCACGTTTTTTACGATACGGCTGGGATGACCAAGCGTGAGTTGAAGGCGGTGAAAAAGAATCCTGGGACGGCCGCGGATCGGACGACAACGATTACAGTGAAGGAGACGCCGCCGCCGCAGGTGACGGCCTCGGTAGATCGGAGTACTGTGCAGCGAGGTGAGCGTGTGCGGCTGATCGGGAATGCAACGGCCGGGGAGTGTTGCGGAACAATGAGCTATCGTTGGACGGTGAATCAGGGACAGATCTTGAGTGGAGCCGACCAAGCGACGGCAGAGTTGGACACATCAGGACTTTCCTTTAGTGATTCGATGCAGGGACAACAGCAACAGAAAATCGTGGCCACCCTTGAAGTGACAACAGAGAAGTGCGGAAAAGGGACAGCGCGGACTGGTGAGATCACGGTCGGATACAGCGCTCCTCTGCCACCGGCGGCCCCGAAGGCGATGCAGCTAGCGGATGTTAATTTTGCCCCGAACAGTTCGCGGGTGAATAACTGTGGCAAGCGGCTGCTGGCCAATGAACTGTATCCGCAGATGACAGATGCGCGGTACCGGGACTATGACATCGTGCTGATAGGGCACCAGGATGAGAAAGAGAAGGCGAAGGTACCGGGCAAGAAGGACACGACTCTGGATCGGGAGCGAGT
>DATKMG010000307.1:0-3003 GCA_035541995.1 Terriglobia bacterium | reverse complement strand
ATGTAACATCCTGTTTATAGCCATTGTCCTCATCCTGCCTGCTATTTCATCGCTTCGGAGATGGCTCCGCCGCTGCCAGAGGCTTGTTGTAGTATGTAGTCAGCACGCAGTTCGCCCCCACGGTCGTGGAGGAGGATACCTTATATGTCCCCATGCCCCCGCCCTCCGGCGAGCCGAGGGAGAGGCCGGAGACACTCATGATCCGCTGCTCGTGTGCCAGCCGTTCAAAAAAGTTCAACAAGTTATAGTAAGTTCCGTCCAGGTGTACGGTGAATGGCATTTCCACATAGTAGTCTTTCAAGGTGGGAGGCTTGGGAATAAAAGTGCGGATCTGTGTTCCCGTGCTCGTTCCCTCGGCAAAAATAGATCGCATGAACTCATCAGTGGCTTGCTCATCGGGGACGATGGATCGGAGGGTTGCTAACTGGCTCTCCAATTGTTTTATACGGTTCAAGTATTCCGTCTGCTGCTGCCGGAAGGCTTCATTCTTGTCATTTTCCGCCTTAAGGGTCGCCACTTCTTTTGTCAAACCGTCCTTCTGATCACTCATCGGCAAAACGAAATACCAGAAGAGTGCGCCCGCCAAAGCAACTGCTACCGCCGCAAAGATAACACCCTGGATTGAAGCCGGAAGATCATTGAAAGTCTTCGCCATCGTATTAGACCCTTCCTACATTGATTGCTTTAGCCTCTGCTGAACCTGGGCGGGCTGCCCCACCAACCCCTGGGGCGCACTGCCAGGAGTCCCGCCAGCCGGGCCGCCGCTCGCTACGGGGGCACCCCCCGCTGTGGGGGATGCGGCTCCCCCGGAGGACTTGAACAAGCAACTGACCGTGAATTTGTATGCGAGCCGGTCATGCAGATCATCCTGATAAAACTGATCCAACTGGACATCCGTGAAGGCGCCGGAAGCTTTCAGGTCAGCCAGAAAACTTGCCATGGAATCGGGCGTGCTGGATTGCCCCTTAAGCTGGAGCCGGTCCCCGGCGGGTGCCAGAGTATAGAGATAAAGGTCGCTGGTCTTGTTGACAACGTTTCCGAGCGCGGTCATCAATTCCACCGGACCTACCCGGCTGCTCTGCAATGCCTGAATGGTATTGATGCGAGTCTCCAGGTCCTGCAGCCGGCTCTGATACCGATTGTTCTGGTCTTTCACCAACCGCAGTTCCGATTGGCGGATTCTCTCCCGGTTGCGAGCTTTCTCCAGGTCCGCAATCTGATTGCTCCAGACCTTATAAATAACCCCCACCACCCCGAAGCAAACAATCAGCGCCCCCACGAACATCACCACCAGGGTAGCCGTGGGCGCCGGCTCACCGGGAATTGCCAGGGCTTTGGCTGACGGAGGTGGTGCGACTCCTAAAAGGTTGATCTTAATCATGGCTAATCAAAGCTCCTCAAAGCCAACCCCACCGCGACGCTCATACGGGGAGCAATTTCGTCCACGTAACCCAAATCGAACTTCTTGCCATCAACGACCACCTTCTGGAACGGGTTGATGGCCTCTACGGGAATGTTGAACTCCGCTTTGAGCTGATCCACCAGACCTTCAATCTTAGCGGTTCCGCCGGAAACATAAATGTGCTGGATGTTCTCCGTGGAGGTTGTCTGGCGGAAGAAGTCGAAGGTCTTCTGGATCTCCAGCATGAGGATTTCAGTGACCGACCGCAGGTGGGGAATCTTCTGATCCTGAGTCACATTGGCAACCTCAAACCCCTGCTTGAGCTTTTCGGCGTCCTCGAAGCTCAAATCGAGTTCCTTCTGCAAGGTATCGGTATATTGGTTGCCGCCCACGGACACGTCGCGAGTGAAGAGCGGGTTCCCGCTCCTCCCGATTACAATATTCATGATGCTGGCGCCGATATTGAGCAAGGCGGCCATCTGATCGGCGGGAACTTCGTAGTTCGCCTCGAAGGCGTTGTAGACCGCGAACCCATCGTAGTCGACGATGGTAGGGACCTTTCCCGCCTGACTCAGCACGTTGGTGTGATTGAGGATCTTTTCCCGCTTCACGGCCACCAGCATGACATCCGTGCCGCTACCCGTCGCCGCCTCGCCGAGGGCCTGGTAGCTCAGGTTGACGTCGCTCATGTCGAAGGGGATGTGTTGCTGGGCTTCGTAGGGGATGGCGCTGTAAAGCTCCTGTTCTGAATTCGCCGCTACCGTAACGCGCTTGACGATGACCGAATGACCCGACACCGAGGTCGCAACATTCTTGGTCTTGATGCCATTATCGTTAAAGATTTTTTCTATGGCCGAGGACACGGAAAGCGCGTCCATAATGGCACCGTCCACCACCGTGTCCTGGCCCAGGGGCTCAATCCCCAGGTTGAGCAGCTCATAAGAGCTGCCCTTTTTGCGTAGCTCCACCGCTTTAACGGCACTCGACCCAATATCCAGTCCCACCAAGCTCTTCGCTGATCCTAACCCAAACATTGGCAATGCTCCCTATCGGATGGTAGCGCGCAACCTGCGAGCCGCCCGCTGTTCGAACTGCGCGCTTTGCTTCTCCATCCAGCGGTCCAGGACGGTCTTCTTAAATTTCCAGCGATTACCAAGCTTGAACGCTGGAATCGTTTCTTCATAAACGTACTTGTAAAGGGTTTCGCGCGAGACTCCGAGATATTCCGACGCCTCCCGGATGTCCATGACCTCTCTTGTCTCTGTCATGCTCATAACCTTCCACCGAAATCGTGCCTGCTGCGCTGGCCAATCAAAAAAGTGAACGTCTTTTTTCGACTACTAAGCTTGTTGCGCTTATATTCCTCTCCTACTTCTCGTGTCAAGAATTATTTGGCGAGTCTTGGGGGGTTTCTTCGTATATTGTGGGGGTATTTTCCAGGTTTCATGGGACGTTTATCATACCTGTGGTGTAAATACACCGCAGCACCCCAAGATGTGTGCCTACGATTTTTTTCGTAAGTAAGCGTCATTTTGTCGTATTGGAATGATTTTCTGCGTGAAATCAGCCCTATTCTAAGTGGAGAATTGGGGGGTTTTGGG